>CALXBW010000001.1 GCA_944386645.1 uncultured Clostridia bacterium
GAAGATTTAGGAACAACTATAGACACAAATATGGCAAGTTTAATAAGATATAATGGAAATGCACAAGATATAGATATATATTATTCTGAAAGTAATACAGTAAAATATGATTTAAATGATGTAGAAAGTAATTGGACAATGAATCCAGAACATATAGAGAATATAAAATATTTTATGATTGTTGTAAAAAAAGAATTAAATCAATCTGATATTATGGAATTTGAATATGATTTAAAAATACCTGCAATGCTTGAGCATAATACATATTTATATGGTTCCTTTGGAGTTATATATAATAATAATTATGAAACAGGGAGTATGCAAGAAAGTAGTATTGCTGATAAAGTAGGTTTAACAACAGGAAGAGGCCCTCAAATGGAAGTTAAACAAGAGGTATCTGTTGGAAATGAAAATCCCGTAAGTGAGGGACAAAAAATAAAATATAATATAAAAGTAACAAATACAGGAATAGATCCAATATATGAATTAGTAGTTAGAGATAGTATTCCAAAAGGAACTTCTTATGTACAATATGAAAGAATAAATTGGCAAACAGAGTATGAAGTACAGACTCCAAATGCAAATGAGTTATTGTGGAATATTGGGGAATTAGGAGTAGGAAATTCAATAGAGTTAGAATTCGAAGTTTTAGTAGATGACTTACCTACTATAGAAGAATATTATGCGGATTATGAGAATTTTGGAGAGTTAAATGGAGAATTCTTTTTAATGGAAGATGGAAATAAGAAAATTATAACAAATATACCACAAATTAATGTTATAAATACAGTAAGAGCACAAGCTAAAGATTTAGAAAAAGAAATACAGTCTAATACTTTAGAAAATCAGGTTATATCTCCAGAATTAATAGTAACTGAAACCACATCTACAGCATCTGATGTTTTATTGAAAGAAAATGAAGATATTAAGTATAATATAAATGTTATAAATAATATGAATGACACAATGAAAGATGTATCAATTAAAAAATATTTACCTGATGGGCTTAAATATAAAGATGCATATACATTAAAATATAATGCAGATACAGATATGTGGGAAAAAGATTTAAAAGCAAGTTATGATGAAAAAACTAGAATGATAAGTTTAAATGTAAATTCATTAGATAGTAAAGATAATGTACAACTAAAAGTTGAAGCAACTACTACTAAATTAGAAGATAATGAGAATTTAAAACAATTAGAGACAGATACAGTTGCACAAGCATATAAAACAGCACAGTACCATTCAGAAGAGCAAGAAAATACAATTGCAAAAAGTAAAGTAGATATAGAATACATTTGCAAAGATCAAAGAAAGTATATAAAAGATGGAGAGACTTTAGAATATGAGATCAATGTTAAAAATACTAGTATGGTAGACATAGATAATGTACAAATAAAAGATTTTTTACCAGAAGAATTGGAAGTTATTAATGCAACATATAAAATAGGTGATGGTACTGTTGTTGAAACATTAGAGGGAAAAGATGGAGTTGAAGCAGAAACTAATTTATTAGTTGGTCAAACTTTAACATTAAATATAAAGGCACAAGTTAAAGCTAAAAATAATGATGTACAAATTACAAACAGAGTAGTAGTTTCTGGAGAGAATATTGATGAAATTGAGAAAAATAATATAAGTCATATAATTGAAGGAATACATAATGAAAATATTGCAGATGAAATTGTTCAGGAAAATCCTGGGGCAGGGAATAGTTTAGAATTAAAACAAGAAAATGAAAGAGTATATGCTATAAGTGGTTATGTATGGATAGATGATAATAAAAATGGAATAATGGAAGATAATGAAACTAAATTAAATGGAATAGAAACACTTGCATATGATGTTAATAGTAAGACTATAGTTACATCAACATTAACTGAAAATATGGGTAAATATAGGTTGGAAGGCTTAAAAGAAGGAGAATATATTGTAATATTTAAATATGATACAGAAACATATATTCCAACAGCATATAGAAAAATAGAGGATACAAGTAAAAGTTCTTCTTCAATACTTGCTAATATTAATTTAAATGGAAATACATTAGAGGGAGCTATTAGTAATTCTATTAATGTTAATAATTTAGATGCAGAAAACATTAATTTAGGAATTACAGAAAAGCCAGTATTTGATTTAACTCTTGATGCTTCAATTATTAATATGGTATTAAATGAAGATGGAAAAGTAAAAGAGTATAAATATGATTATCAAAAACTTGCAAAATTAGATATCGCACCAGATAAATTAAATAATTCTGAAGTGTTTATTGAGTATGAAATAAATGTTAAGAATGAAGGAAATACACCAGGTTATGCAAAATCTATTGTTAGTTATTTACCTGCTGGATTAGAATTTAATGCTGATATAAATAATAATTGGTATTTAGGAAGTAATGGAATTATATATAGTAAAGAATTGGCGCAAGAACTAATAAATCCAGGGGAGACTAAAACTGTTAAATTAGTTTTAAATAAAAATATGACTGAATATAATACAGGTATTAATTTGAATACTATAGAAATTGCAGAGGATTATAATGAATTCGGAGTTGAAGATATTGATTCTAAAGTAAAAAATAAAGCACAATCTGAAGATGATATTTCAGAAGTGGTTGCTCTTATAACTGTACAAACTGGAGGAGGTCTATTCTTTTTAGTAATTGCACTAGTTGTATTAATATTAATTTTAGGAATAGTTGCAATTAATAGAAGTGCATTGCTTGTTCAAATGAAAAAAAAGGCTAAGAAAGAGATATATAAATAATAGAAAAACTAATATATTTTTTATTTGTAACTCCCAGCATTGCACAGTCTGTAAAATAATATTGAAAAGTTGAGATGTTATAAAACAGACTGTAAGCTTGCTGGTCCCCACGAATTGTTACTTCATAAAAAGTATATTAGTTTTTGCTTGAATAAAATATATTTTTCCATAAATAGTTACTATATTATCTTCTTAAACTTCAATAAGTTATTCATTATTAATTGCGACTTTTAGTCGCAGATATATTGTATTTTATAACAATTTATAATAAAATAATAAACATAATTTGTTTATGTTAATAAAAAAATACAAATATTTGAAAAAATATATCAAAAAAATTAGAATTTGTCTTACTTATTGTGACAAACATTTTAAAAAATATATTATAAAATAATGGCATTAAATATTTAAGAGGTGATAATATGTTTCAAAACATATCTGATAATAGTGAAATAGAAGATGTGGAACAGAAAGAAGAAGTAAACAAAGGAAAATGGAAAATAATATTAAAAAATATGTTCACAGTGCAAAACATTATATTATATATTTTTTCTGCAATGGTGTCATCAGTTTCTATTATAAGTGGACTTGCTCCTTTTGGTATTGCAATCTTTGCTGCAGCATGTAGTAATGGAATTATAGCTTTTCCAATTTTTGTAGCAACTATTATAGGAACTTATATAGGCTTTGGTGCACAACCAACATTAATATACATATTAACAGCATTAGTATTTATGGGGTTAATGTTTTTAAAAAGACCTGTTGAAGATTATGAAAATAGGAACGAGAAAAAGAAATTAGGAATACATTTAATTGTTTCAATATTTCTAGTACAAATAATGCAAATATTTTCAGGTTCATTTTTAGTTGCAGATTTTATAGAAATACTAATGCAATGTATGATATCGTATATATTCTATAAGATATTTGTTAATTCTATACTTGTTATAAGCAATTTTGGTAGAAATAAAATCTTTTCAGCAGAAGAAGCAATAGGTGCATGTTTATTTATAGCAATATCATTATGTTGTTTAGGAAATATAAAAATATTTGAATTTTCTATTAGAAATATATTATGTGCATTGCTAGTTTTAGCTCTTGGATGGAGGAATGGAATATTAATAGGAACAACAACAGGTGTAACTTTAGGTGTAGTTTTAACAATAATAGAACTTGGACAACCAATAGTAATTGCAATATATGCAATATGTGGTATGATAGCAGGATTTTTAAACAAAATAGGAAGATGGGGAATACTATTAGGAATTATTATTGGAATAGGTTTGTGTGCATATTTAACAACGAATGGCTATACATCAACATATTTATATGTTAGAGAAATTATTGTAGCTGCAATTGCATTATTATTTATGCCAAAGAGTATCAATTTAAATGTAGAAGATATCATAGGTAAAACAAAAATGCTTCCAATAACTAATGATAATAGATTAGAAGAAAATAAGGAAACAATTTATAAATTAAATACAATGTCAGAGACAATAAATGAAATAGCAAAAAGTTATGATGAAGCTGCGGCGACTATTTTAGAGGACAAGGATTTAATAGAACAAAATAAAAATAATTTTAAAGATGATTTATCAGTAAATATAGAAAATATAAGTGATAATATATTATATGATGATATTATAAGTTATGAAAACAATATAGTTGATGATATTTTTGATATATTATTAGAAAATGGAGAAATTACAAAACAAAATCTAATAGATATATTCGAAAAACATAATAGTTATATAGAAGTTGGAATAGAAGATGAGGAAATATTAAAAAATATCGAAAAAGATATTTTCAAAATGGTAAAAACTATTAATTATACATATGGTTTGAGTAAAATTAATTTTATATGGAAGAAAAAAGTTTCAGAAGGAAATAAGGTTGTATCAAATCAACTAGAAAAAGTTTCACAGGCGATAGATTCTTTAGCAGAAGAAATAAAAAACGACGAAAAGTCAAATGTTGAAAATGAGATAAAACAAATAAAAATTTTATTAGAACAAAAAAATATTAATTATGTAGGAATAGAAGTAAAAAAACAAAAAAATTGTAGATATATAATAGGAATAATACTAGAAGAGCCATCAAATAAATATAAAGTAGAGGAGATTTTATCAAAACTGCTAAAAAGTAATATTAAATATATAAAAACAAAGGAAGACATTCAAATATTTGAAACAACAGATAAATTTAAAATAAATATGGGAGTATCACATACAACTAAAACAAAGAGTAAAATTTCTGGAGATAGTAGTACACAATTAAAACTGAAAGATGGAAAATATTTATTAGCCATAAGTGATGGAATGGGATCAGGTCAAAAGGCAAAAAATTATAGCAATATGGCAATAAAAATGTTAGAAAATTTATTTTCATCTGGATTTGATAAAGAATTATCTTTAGAGCTAATTAATTCAGCATTAACAAAAATAGATGAGGAAAATACATTTTCTACATTAGATATAGCTATTTTAGATTTATATAAAGGAACAATAGAATTTATAAAATCAGGAGCATGTCCGACATATATAAAAACCAAAAATGAAGTATGTCAAATAGAAGATGAATCAACTCCAGCTGGATTAATTAGTGATTTAAAAGTAGTTACATATGATAAAGATTTAGAAGAAGGCGACGTTATTGTAATGTGTAGTGATGGAATCATAGATTCAAAATCTGATGATAAACAATGGATTAAAAAATTTATTGAACAAATTAAAATAGAAGATGTACAAAAAACAGCAGATTTAATAATAAGAGAAGCAATAGATAATGGATTAGGTATTGCAAGAGATGATATGACAATTATTATTGCAAAAATACAGAAAAATTAAAAAACAGGAGATATGTTTGTACTAAATCAAAAAAATAGATAAAAAAGTTTAACAAGAGGGCAGTACAAAAAAGTATCTCCTATTTCTTATTTTAAGAAAACATGATTATTGCATGAAGAATTTTTAAGTCAGAACTTTTTATAGTAATATAATGTTTGCCATTTTCAAAATTATAAAGACAAGATATTTTATCCCCTAATAGACATTGTTTTCTATACATAACTTCAATGTTCTTAAAATTCATATTATTGTATATATCATAAGGTAAAGTTTCACATGCAAATGAAAGATAATTAGAGTTATTAACATGATTATTAGTATCTATATCTCTTCTTAAAATTGTATAATCGAATCTATTGCTAAAATCAGCATCTGGTTGTTTAAGTCTTGAGATTTCTGTTCCAAAAACCTTACGATCTACAGTTCCATAAGCATCTACAATATGAGGAGGGACTGTCAAAATATTTTTAGTATCATAATCCATGAGAACCCATCTAGATGTAGCAATAGCTATAAGATTATTTTTATCATCAAATATTTCATAATCTCTATAGCAAAGAGATTTATAAGCACCTCTAGACCAAGTATTAATTTTTAAAACATCAGAACAATGAGGTATTCTATACATTTTAATTTTCCAATTTAAAATAATCCATGTAACATGTGTTTTAGGAATGTCATGAAAACCATATCCACAACTGTCAGAGTGTAAACTTCCTGCGTCAAGTAAATATTTTACAAAACCGGCAGGAGTAAGATTATTATGTATATCTACATCCTCATATCTAACACAAAATTCTGTTGAAAAAACTCCCATTATATGACCTCCTATTTATATATTAATTAATTAGTATAAACTATGCATGATTATGAACAATAATATTATAACATAATATTGTAATTATGACTATTAAATGATATAGTATATATTGAAAAAACTATATTTTTTGGAGGGTATAATGGGCAGTGGAAGAAGATATGATAGAAATAGACAACCAAAGCTAAATATGAAAAAGGTTGCAGGGGTAGTATTAGGTATAGCTGTAGTAATTATGTTTATTGTAACACTAGTAAAATTATTGAGTGATAGCAATAACATAAAACAAGTCTCAAATGAAAATAAAACAGAATATTTTGCTGCATTTGAAAATGAAAAATGGGGAGTAATAGATAGTTTAGGAAATATTACAATAAATCCACAATATGATGAAATGATTACAATACCTGATAAAACAATACCTGTGTTTATATGTACATATGATGTCAATTATGAAACATTAGAATATAAGACAAAAGCAATAAATGAAAAAGGAGAAGAAATTTTTTTAAATTATGAAGGTGTTGAAGGATTAATAAATGAAGATGAATCTGGAAATATTTTTTATGAAAAAAATGTGTATAAAGTTAAAAAAGATAGTAAATTTGGGCTAATAGATGGAAAAGGTAAAGAAATATTAAAGTGCGAATATGATGATATAAGCACATTAACAGGAGAAGAAGGAACTTTATTAATAACACAAAACAATAATATAGGACTTGCAGATACATATGGAAATATATTAATAAAACCAGAATATACAGACATACAAAAATTTGGAAATGGAAGTAAAAATAAATACATTGTAAAAAACAGTGATAATAAATATGGAATATTGTTATCAGATTCTTCTGTGGAAATAGAAATAAAATATGATTATATAAAATCAATAGATGGTAATAACTTATATGCTGTAAAAGAAGATGATATGTGGAAAGTTATTAATAAAGATAGTACAATTGAGGTAAGTATTAACTATGATGATGTTTCAGATATTAAAAATGATTATATAGTAGTTGAAGATAATAATAAATATGGTCTAATAAATACAAGTGGAGAAGAAGTAATACCAGTAGAGTATGATGATTTGAAGTATATTTTTGAAGAAAATTATATTGCAAGACAAGGAGACAAATACGGAATAATAAATATTTCAAATGAGACAGTTGTAGAATTTAAATACAATAATATGAGATATATAGATGGAGCAGGAGTATTAATTGCAGATACAGATGAAATTAATTCAGATATAATGAATAAAAATTTTGAAGTAAAAATAAATGGAGTATTATCTGATATAAATATAGAAAAAGGATATATGAAAATAAGACAAGATGAGGATTATAAATATTATAATTTTAGATTGGAAGAGAAAAAAAATACAGAGATACTAACTAAAAATACAATATTTTTAGATAAAAAAGATGGAAAATATGGATATATAAATAATAGAGGAGAAGTAGTTGTAGATTATATTTATGATGATGCCACAGAGCAAAATCAATATGGATTTGCAAGTGTAAATAAAAATGGTTTATGGGGTTCTATAGATGGAAATGGAAATGTTGTTTTAGAGCCAAAATATGATTTAAAAAATAATATTTATATAGATTTTATAGGACAATGGCATATTAGTGCAGATGCAAATGCAAATTATTATATTAAATAATAAAAAATTACAAAAGAGGAGGTTAAAAAATGGAATTAAAACCTAAATATCAATATAGTTATTTTATAAAACCATATATAATAGAAAAGGATAATTACGAAAATTATATTGAAAAATTATTGGATAATCAAAAAATAAAAATTAAAGAATTTGAAAGAGAAAGAGATTTAGACATATATACATATTTCTTACCTAATATAAGAGAGAATATTTTTAAAACATTTACTTTTAAATTAGATGAAGATATTAAAAGTAAAAAGGAAAAATTGGAGAAAATATTAAAATTATCAGTTATAAATTTTTCTTATGAATTAGATAAAAATATTGAAATAAATGAAAAAAGGGAAGATGGTTTAGTTTTTGGAGTAAATAAAATTGAAATCATGTGCTTTAATACAGGTGTATGTTTTCTAATATTAAAAACATATGTAGATAATGTAAAAGAATTTTGTGATATATTAAATTTTAATTATAGATTTAAAGAAATAAATTCAGAGTTTTTAAGTTTAAAAAATTTTGAAAAAATTAATTTAAAAGTGGATAACTTTGAAGACATAGATAATTTAAAAAATGTTCTATATAATATAACAGATAATAATTTAAAAAATGAAATTGATGATGAAAATTTTTATGTTTATTCATATGCATGCATAGATGGAGAAGTGTGGAGCAAAGATTCTGATTTTGAAAAAATAAAGTTTGATTTTTATAAATTTGCAAATTTATTGCAGGGAAATAACAATATAGACTTAAATATAGAATCACAAGATGGAATGAGAATTATATCAAAGTGGGATTGTGCAAGAATAGGAATAACAAAAAATTCAACAGTATTGTTAACTTCAAACATAAATACTTTTAATTATACAAGTATGCCACATAAATATGAAAATGAATATTTATATACATTTTTAATTTCACTATATCAAAGAATTTATTTAAAGAATTTGTCCTTTAAATTTAGAAATATAGATAAATTACCCAAATATAGAAAAGATTTAAATCAATTTATAAAAAATATATGGTCAATAGAAATGACAAAAGATGAAACAGGAACTTTACTCTACAATAATTGGAGACAAACTTTAGAAGTTGAAAATATATATTTAGAAGTAATGAATGTGTATGATAGGAAAACGAAACAAGAAGAAGAAGAAAAAAATAAGAAAGTTAATAAAGTACTTTGGATTATTGTTGTAATATGTTTAATAATAAATTTGATAGATTTTGCAATATTAATGTCAATAAAGTAATAAAATTTATATTGTAATACTAGACAAGCAGAGTAATGTAGGGACGAACAGTGTTCGCCCGCCATTCGAAGAAAAATACATAATATAATTAACAAAATAAGGAGAGAATAATGAATATAGCATGTGGAACAGATATTATAGAAATAGAAAGAATAAAAAAATCAATTGAATCTACGAATGGGAGATTTGTAAAAGAAATATATACAGAAAAAGAAATAGAATATTGTGAAAGTAAGAGAAGACAAAAATATCAACATTATGCTGCAAGGTTTTCTGCAAAAGAAGCCGTTTTTAAAGCATTAAGTGTTATTTTAGAAGATAAGTACAGCTTATCTTGGTTAGATGTGGAAATAATAAATGACAAAAATGGAAGACCTTGTATAAATTTTATTAATAAAAAATTTGATAAACTAATATCTATTGATATTAGTTTATCGCATTGCAAAGAATATGCTATTGCATATGTGGTTATGTCATATAAGTAAAATATAGGAGATATAGATATATGAATTTTTTTGATACACATGCTCATTATAATGATGAAAAGTTTGAAGAAGATAGAAATATCATAATAAGAGAAATAAAAGAAAATAATATAAAATATGTAACTGTAGTAGGATATAATATTGAATCATCTATAAAAGCAATAGAAATAGCGAATAAATATGATAATATATATGCAACAGTTGGAATTTCACCAAATGATTTAGATAGTCAAATAGATTTAGAAAAAATAGAAAGTTTAGCACAAGATAAAAAAGTTGTTGCAATAGGAGAAATTGGATTAGACTATTATTGGAATAAAGAAAATAAAGATTTACAAAAAGATATATTTGTAAAACAGATAGAAATAGCCAATAAAATGGATTTACCTATTTCAATACACACAAGAGAAGCGGTATATGATACTTTAGAAGTATTAAAAAATAGGATAAAAGTTAAAAATAGTGGTATATTCCATTGTTGCCCATTAAATATAGAATTAATAAAAGAAGCTGTAAAATTAGGATTTTATATATCTTTTTCAGGAAATGTTACATTCAAGAATTCTAAAAATGCAAATAAATGTATAGAAGCAGTTCCAATAGATAAATTATTAATAGAAACAGATAGTCCATATATGACACCAGAACCTTATAGAGGAAAGAGGAATAATTCTATATATGTAAAATTAGTAGCACAAAAAATAGCTGAAGTAAGAAATATGGAGCTAGAAGATATTGCTAAAATTACATTAGAGAATGCAAAAAGAGTTTATAAAATAGTAGATTAGTACATTTTATGGATACTCTTAGTTTACTTGAAAAAAAATCTAATGTACTTTTTATTTGTAACTCCCAGCATCGCACAGTCTGTAAAACAGACTATAAGCTTGCTGGTTCCCACGAATTGTTACTATATAAAAAGTACATTAGATTTTTTCTACATATATCCATGTAATACATTATGTACATTAATGATATTAAAAGAATAAAATATAATGAGGTATCAAAAAATAAAGGAAGTGATTACATGGAAATAACAGTAGCTGTTGTAATAATGGCTATTACGCTAGTTGCAGGACAGATAACTAAATTAACAAAATTAGATAATAAATGGATACCATTGCAAAACTTAATAATAGCAATAGTTTCAAGTATTGTTTGTATAATATTTAAAGTACAAAATATGGATGTTTTAGAAACAATAATAACATGTATATTTGGTTCGATGTCTGCAGGTGGAATATCTGATATGAAAAATATTATAAATAAAGAAAAGTAGTGTCAATCAATAATCATATTTTTTAATTATTGGAGAAATGTAATATTTAATAATAGAGAGTATTTATATATTTTAGTAAACTTTAATAATAGGATTGTAGGGGAGAACAGTGTTCGCCCGTTTCTGATAAAATACCTAATGACAAGGTTACACATGTTGAATATTATGTAAAATAGTGATAAAATAAAAGTATACTGATTTATATTTTTACTCAGCCACAAATGTGGCTAATAACAAAAGAAAGGGTGTCAATAATGACAAACGAAAAAAACAAAAGAAGATTTATGTCAAACTACCAGGGAGAAATGTCTAAGGACGGTACTCCACGGTACTATACTAATGAGCAGGTAGAAGAGGAAAATAAAAAGAAAGGAGGTAATGCTTATCAAAGCATACTAGTTTTAATACTAGTAGGGTTATTTATTTTTGGTTTGCCTTCTTTAATTGGAGGATATCATTTAGGGCAAAAAAATATGAAAGACAGACTGGATAAAAAAGTTGTTCAGACTGAGCAGGTTGCTCAGCAAAAAGAACAAGTTGCAGAGAAAAAGCAGCAAGATGCTGCGGACAAAGATGCTAGAAATAGCATTTTGCTGGCAACACTTGCAAAACAAGATGAGGAAATATTTAAGCTAAAGCAATATAAATTTATTGAAGAGGCTAATAATAATCCTCAAATTGTAATATACTTTAATGCAAAAGATTCATTAAAGTATGCAGAAAAAATATTTAAAGATAGTGGTTTTAACACCAAGATCTTTGAACAAGATGAAGTTGCAGCATATGTAGAAAAACTACAATCCACTGCTACTTCAAATACAACTACAAAAAAATCTGCTGCTGATATAAAATCATCAAGGTTTGCTTTGGTTGTATCATCTGGTGATTTGACTTATGTTAAATTAAACCAAAATATCAAAGAATGTTTACTTGTTGAGTAAATGTTAAAAAATAAGGAAATGGGTATTGTACCCATTTCCTTATTTTGGAGTAAATATTAATAAGTTATTCACATTTATATCAAGAAAAAACTAATATATTTTTTATTTGTAACTCCCAGCTTCACACAGTCTGTAAAACAGACTGTAAGCTTGCTGGTCCCCACGAATTGTTACTTCATAAAAAATATATTAGTTTTTTCTTGATAACAAAGTAAAAAAATTATGTCTGCTTTACAAAAAATGCTAAATATAGTAAAATATTAGTGCAATTATAGAATATAACTATATTTTATGAGCTATAAAATATGAATAGAGGTAACATCTATGGCAAACTTAAAAATAAAAGAACTTACAAAAGAAAATGAGGAAAAATACTTAGATAAAGTTGCACAGCTAGAAAAAATAGTGTTAGCAGCAATGGAGAAGGATGGAAAAATAGGACAATTATTTATTACTGGAAAAGAGGACATATCTGAATATGTACATTCAAAACAAAACACTGTAATGATAGCAGTAGATAGTAATGAAAATGTTCAATCTGCAACATACATTACACAAGGACAAAAGGCTTTCACATATAATGATATTACAAAATATTTTAAGTATGGGGAGGGGTATAAGAAGTATGTGAAATCTTTATATGCTAATGAAAATGAATATAAGAATGATATGCTTGAGGTATATAAAGTAAAACTAAAAGCATATAAATATGCTAAAGGAAAAATATTAAATGAACATCCAGAGTTTTCAAATGATATTTTAAGTTTTCTAGAGCATGAATTAAAAGAAGAAAATAATCATTTTCATGAAAAAAGTATACTTAGAGAAGATTTTAATAAGTATATGTCAGAGTATATAGAGAATATGCAAGAATCAAGTATAAAGGAGAAATACGAAAAATTTTATTGGACAAATGCAGAAGATATATCAAAAGAATTTGGAAAAACAATAGATATAAATAAAATAAAAAACAGTGATATAAAAGAATATGAGAAATCTATGAAATTACAAGAGGAATATGAATATAATAAAATATTACAAAATTCTAAAATAGTAATTCATGAAAAACCAGAATTTGAAATAGAAAAATACTATAATGCAAATACACAAAATGCAGTAGAAATAGACACATATATTACAAATCCAAATGCAAGACATGCAGGATTAGCAAGAATTCTAGTATATGAAGGAATAAAAAAACAAATGAAAAAGCATTTCAACAATGATGCTAGTAAAGAAATTTATTTATGTTCAACTCTACATAGAGAAAATTTATCTTCTAAATATGTATCTGAATTTTTCGGCTTAAAAGATAGTCTATATGTAAAAAGAAGAGATGGAAGAGATAGAGAAGTACATATATGTAAAATAGAAAGACAAAATGTAGATGAATATTTAAACAAAATACAAGATAAACTTATTGTATTATACAATTATAATCCAGAAAATAAGAAGATTTCACAAGAAAGAAAAGAAGACATAATAAAAGAGCAAATAGAATATGAGAAAAATGAATTAAAAAGAATACAAGGATATTCGAAGAATACAAATAATAAATACTTTGGAAATATCAAAGATACAGAAAGTAAAATTAGAAAGATAAATAGATTAAATAATATGTTAAATAAAAATAAAGAGGAGTTGGAAAGATAAATGGAAGAAAAAAGCGAATACATATGGCCTATAGAGCCAAAATATAAAGTTGCAGAACATGATAAATATGGTATAAGAAAAAATCATTATGTGTTATTTAAAGAAAGACAACATTCTGGTTTTGATATAACAGCAGATATTGGAACAAAAGTACATCCTATATCAGAAGGAGTTGTATTATTAGCTGAGTTCGATGGTACTACAACAGAAGGATATGATGCTTTTAATGATGGCTATGGAAATAAAGTAGAAATATTAAACGATGATGGAAGAAGAGTTGTATATGGACATTTAAGGGAGTTCTATGTAAAACCAGGAGATAGAGTAACAAAAGATACTGTAATAGGAATAACAGGAACAAGTGGAGGATCAAGAGTACCACATTTACACTTGGAAATTCGAAAAAGTAATACAGAAGAAACAGGACTTAAATATACAATAAATCCATTAGATTTATTACCAAAAATAGATTTAAATAAATTAGATAAAGAATTTAAAGAAGAACCATATGCTAGTTTATGGAAAATCCTCGTTTCAGATAACCCATGGGGATTTACAAAAGCAGATATACCATACTCTGAGGATAAAAACATAATAAGATAAAAAGAATCTCACTATGAGATTCTTTTTATCTTATTATGTTTTTAATTAGTTTCAAAATATTATGGAAAAATCAAATGTAATTTTTGTGCAGTAACAATTCGTGGGGACCAGCAAGCTTACAGTCTGTTATAAAAAATATTTAAATTATTTAGTATTATTTTACAGACTGTGCGCTACTGGGAGTTACAAATAAAAATTCACATTTGATTTTTGTTAAGAGACGTTTATTTAATATTTCTTAAAGCTTCTATTCTAGCTTCAATTGGAGGGTGTGTTGAGAACCAATCTGTTTTTCTCTTTTTACCCTCTTTATTTTTAAATGGATTAGCAATATACATATGTGAAGTAGATTCATTTGCATATTGTAATTCATTTGTATCTTGACTTATTTTTTCAAGAGCTGATATCAATCCTTGAGGATTTCTTGTGAATTCTACAGCAGTTGCGTCTGCTAAAAATTCTCTTCTTCTTGAAATTGCAAGTTGAATTAATTTTGAAAATATAGGTGATAATACTAAAAGAACTAATCCAATAATCATAATTATAGGATTACTATTTCTATTGTCTTCTTTTTCACCAACACCCCAAAATAATGCTCTTGAACATAAATCTGCTAACATTACTACAAGTCCTACCATAACTGTAACAACAGCTGATAAGCGTATATCATAATTTTTTATATGTGCAAGTTCATGAGCTACAACGCCTTCAAGTTCGTAATAATCTAATTTTTCTAAAAGTCCAGTTGTAACACATATAACAGAATGTTTAGGATTTCTACCAGTTGCAAAAGCATTTTCTTGCTCAGAATCCATAACATATAGTTTTGGTTTATCTTCCATACCTGCTGCAACAATTAAAGAATCTAAAATATTAACTAGTTTTTTATCTTCTTCAGGTGTTGCTGGTCTTGCATGATTCATAGATAAAATTATTTTATCTGAATTATAGTAAGATGCCCAAGCAGAAATTATTGAAAAAGCAAGAGCAATTATGATTGAATATGGCCCAAAATCAAAATAAGTACAAATATAATATATAATTAAAGTAATTACTATTATAAATATAGATACAATTAAGCCTGTTTTCATTTTATTTTTCTTAATATCTTCAAACATATTTATACCTCTTACTTAAAAATAGATTAACTATTAAAATCTACTTTTATATTCTTTTTAATTTCTTCGTTTTCTACTTCAAATAATTCTTTAGGTTTAAATTTGAACATTGATGCAATAATATTTGTTGGAACTGTTTCTAATTTTGTATTATATATTGTTACACTGTCATTATAAAATTGTCTTGAAAAAGAAATTTTATTTTCTGTGTTTCTTAATTCTTCTTGTAATTCTGAAAAGTTTTGGCTTGCTTTTAAATCTGGATAACCTTCTGCAACAGCCATAATACTTTTTAATGATTCGCTTAATTTATTATCTAAATTTGCTTTTTCACCAACTGTAGTTGCATCTGCCCATGAATTTCTTAATTCTGTAACTTTAGTTAAAACATCTCTTTCATGTTGCATATATCCTTTTACAGTTTCTATAAGATTTGGAATTAAATCAAATCTTCTTTGTAATTGTACATCAATTTGAGCCCATGCATTTTCTACTTTTTGTCTTGCTTGAACTAAACCATTGTACAAAGCTATAAGAACAACAACTAAAATTACAATAATTGCAATTATAATTAATGCTGTCATATTATTCCTCCTTATTATTTATTTCAAGTATTATAATAACATATTTTATTTAATTCTACAATAAATATGTGTACTTTTTGTGTTTTTTTAATTATCAAGTTGTAAATAAGGGTAACAGTTCATTATATATTGAAAAAAAATGCTATAAATGGTATAATTAAATAGGAATATTTTAATTATAGAAAGACGGTGAATTTATGGATAAAAGATATTATATATATTTAGCAATAGTTATTATTTGTATTATAGCTATTGGAATAGGTGTTTATGCGCAAATATTTTATCCAAATTCTGAAAATGATGCTTTAATGATTGGAAAAGACAATAGTGCTATAATACAAGCAAATGAAGCAGAAGAGCAAGCAAAGAATAAATTTAATACAATGTTTACAAATACATTAGAATATACTACTCAGAATATAGCTAATAAAGCAGTAAGAAGATATGCAAATAAAGATTTAGTTTATACATCAAACCAATATATAAAAGAGGAAAAAGATAAATATGAGTTAAATGTAAATATTCCATATTTAAATATAGTAAGTGATAATGCAGATAAAATAAATACACAAATAGAGCAGATTTTTGTTAGTAAATTATCTCAAATAGTTTCAGCACAACAAATCGATTATACAATTTATAACATTGACTATGTTGCTTATGTAAATTCTAATATAATTTCATTAGCTATAAAAGCAACTTTAAAAGAAGGAAATAATCCTCAAAGAGTGATAATTACTACATATAATTATAATACAGATAATGGAAATATAGTTGCATTAGATGAATTGTTAAGTTTAAAGCAAATTAATAAAACATCATTACAAAGTAAGATAAACAAAGAGATAGAAGAAAAAAGTAAAAATTCAGAAGATTTAAGCAATATAGGATATTCAGTTTATAAAAGAAATCCAGATGATAATATGTATAAAATAGAAAATACAAGTACATATTTTTTAGCTGACAATGGATACATATATATTGTATATCCATATGGTAATAATAATAATACTAGTGAATATGATTTAATAGTATGCTAGAAAATAAAATTAAATATTACTATGTAATATATTTATATAAAAAAACACAGACTACAAAAAGTCTGTGTTTTAAAATAAAAAGGGGATGTTTTTTATTTTAAATACCAATTTTAATTGGTTCTTTTATATAATACAAATAAATTATGTTCATTTTGTGAATTTAATGTGATAAAAACGAAAAAAATTAGATTATCAAATATTTTATTTAATAATCTAATTTTTTGATTTTAACTAAGGTTGTTCAGCCAAAGTTAAAGATAATTCCATTTCCTGCCCATCTCTAATAATTTTTAAAGTAATAGTATCACCTATATTATGTTTGAATTTAATTTCATTTAATTCATCCATATTTTTAACATCTTGACCATCAATTTGAATTATGACATCACCTATTTTGAAGCCAGCTTTTTCAGCAGGAGAGAAATTTTCTACAGATTGTACATAAATACCTTGAGGTATATTATAATACTTTGATTTTTGCTCATCAACATCAATACCTGTTAAACCAATATAAGGTCTTTTAACTTTGTTGTATTGTATCAATTGAGAATAAATATCTTTTACAGAATTAATAGGAATTGCAAATCCCATTCCTTCTACACCTGTTGCAGATAATTTTAAAGTATTAATACCTATAACTTGACCTTGACTGTTTACTAATGCTCCACCACTATTACCAGAGTTTATTGCTGCATCTGTTTGAATATAAGTACCAGTTTTTCCATCAGAATCTGTAAGCTCTCTATTTATAGCACTTATATTACCACATGTTATACTGCTTTGCATTCCAAGAGGATTACCAACAGCCATTGCAAATGCACCAACTTGAACTGAGTCTGAATCTCCAAGTTCAGCTGGAGTTAAACCAGTTTTATCAATTTTAATTACAGCGATATCTGTTAATTCATCTTGACCTACTATTGTAGCAGGGTATGCAGTTGAATCATTATATAAATATACATTTATTTGAGTAGCTTGTGTAATTTGGTAAAATGAATTTTCAGAAGATGAACTAACAACATGATTATTTGTTAATATATAACCATCTTCACTAATAATAATTCCTGAACCACTAGCTTCTGCTGAACCACTTTGACCAAATATAGAATTTACAGAATATTTTATTTCTATTCCTACAATTGAAGGTAAAATTTTATTTGCTACACTAATAGATGTATCTTCATAATTTGAAAGAGAAACTAAATTTAAATTTGGATCAGAAGTTGAGCTAGAATTTGTACCTGCATTAGCAGTTGTAGCTACCTCTGTTTTAAATAAATTTTCTCTAATTTGTGGAACACCAAAACATGTTCCAACAACTAATACGGCTCCTATAACACCAGATAAAAATGGAATTGCTACACTATGTCCAAAAGATGTTTGCCTTTTTTCTTCTTTATAAAAATTATCTACTTTTCTATAAGATTTATCATTATCACTCATTTTTATAACCTCCCAATAATTAATAATATCATATCCTAGAATAAATAAATAATACTATTTATTTGTGAAGTTTTTGTGAAGAAAATAGTAAAAGTATATGTTTTTTCTAACAATTTATTATAACATAATCAAAATATAGATAAAAGTAAAACATAAATTAAAAGTGAAATTTTATCTGATATTACAGAATTGTAATATCGGATAAAATTATAATTATAGAAATAAAATACGTAATAAATTTATATGTAAATAATTTTATGACAAGATAATCTCATTTTATCATATTGCTTTTTTTAATATATATATATATAATAATATAAACTATAAATTTTGGAGGAAAACACATGTTAAATAAAGATACAAAAGGAATAACATTAATAGCATTGGTAATCACAATAATAATTTTGGTAATAATTACGGGAGTATCTTTAAATGTAGGCTCAGAACTGTTTAGTAATGCGAATTTAAAAAACTTAGACACAAACATGTTATTAATACAAGCAAGAGTAAAGGTTATATCTGAAAAAAATCGGATTTGATGAAAATACACCTTTAAAAGGTACAAAGGTATCAGATATAACAGGTGATGCAGATATTGATAAATTGAAAAGTGAGGGAATAATCAATGAATCTGATGCAAATTATCAAAGTTATTATTTATGGAATCAAGATATTTTAAATGAAGAAGGTTTAGACTCGATAAAACTAAAAGATAATGAAAAATATATAGTAAATTATGAAACAGAAGAAATAATATATTATCCAGGATATAAACATACAGATGATAAAACATATTATAAATTAAGTGATTTAACAGTAATTCAGGAGGGAATGTAATAAATTTGAAAGAAAAAGAAGAACAAAGATTGCTTTTATTAAAACAGTATGAAAATAATATATATGAACAAAATAATAATATAAAATATATATGTGGAATAGATGAAGCAGGTAGAGGTCCTTTAGCTGGACCTGTTGTTGTAGGAGCAGTTATAATGACAAAAAATTCTTTTATAGAAGGTATTAACGATTCTAAAAAAGTTTCAGAAAAGAAAAGAGAAAAATTATATGATCAAATATTAAATGAAGCAATTTCTTACGGAATAGGGATTGTTAATCAAGAAGAAATAGATAACATAAATATTTTAAATGCAACTAAATTAGCATTAACAAAAGCAATTTCTGAGATGAAAATAAAACCAGATTTAATATTAGTTGATGCCTTAGAACATATTGATACATTACGGCATACCATATAATTCAGTAATAAAAGGTGATGCAAAAATATATAGTATATCTGCAGCATCAATAATTGCAAAAGTTACAAGAGATAGAATAATGAGACAATGGGATGAAATATATCCTCAATATGGCTTTGCACAAAATAAAGGATATGGAACAAGTAAACATATACAAGCAATAAAAGAATATGGAATATGTAATTTACACAGAAAGACTTTTGTTAAAAATTTTTAATATATTATAGGGGGTAAAAATGAATATACAAGAGATAATTGCCAAAAAGAGAGATTCTAGAGAATTAGATAAAAATGAAATTGAATATTTTGTTAGAGAGTATACAAATGGTGAAATAACAGACTATCATGCTGCAGCTTTAATAATGGCTATTTGTATAAATGGTATGACAGAAAGTGAAATTGCAAACTTAACAATGTCTATGGCAAATTCAGGTGAAAAGTTAGATTTATCAAAAATATCAGAAAATGTAGTAGATAAACATAGTACAGGTGGTGTTGGAGACAAAATAACACTTATATTAATGCCTATTATTGCTTCAATAGGTATACCTGTTGCTAAAATGTCTGGCAGAGGATTAGGTATTACAGGTGGAACAATAGATAAATTAAAATCAATACCAGGATATAATACAGATGTAAGTATAAGTAAGTTTATTGAAAATGTTCAAAATATAGGAATAAGCCTTATTGGACAAACAGAAAATATTGTGCCCGCAGATAAAAAAATATATGCTTTAAGAGATGCAATAGCATGTACAAAAAGTATACCACTAATTGCATCTAGTATAATGAGTAAAAAAATAGCTTCAGGAGCAAATAAAATTGTATTAGATGTAACAGTTGGAAGCGGTGCTTTTATGAAAACTAAACAAGAAGCTGAAGGTTTAGCAAAATGTATGAATAAAATAGGAAAAATGGTAGATAAAGAAACTATAAGTATATTAACAAATATGGATGAGCCATTAGGATACGCTATAGGTAATAATCTAGAAATAAAAGAAGCTATAGATTGCTTAAGAGGAAATATTCCAGATGATGTTAAAGAAATTGTAGAAACTATGGGAGCATATATGATATATCTTTCAGGATTGAATAAAAATATAAATGAAAATATAGAAATGGTAAGAGAGGCATTATATAGTAGAAAAGCATTTAATAAATTTATAGAATTAGTAGAAAACCAAGGTGGAGATATTTCGTATATAAAAGACCCAAGTAAATTTGAAAAATCAAAATATGTAATACCAATATTGTCTGAAGAAACGGGATATATAAAAAGAATAGATGCAGAAATTGTAGGTTCTGTTTCAAGATATTTAGGAGCAGGAAGAGTAAACAAAGAAGATGATATAGATTATACAGCAGGTATTTTGTTAAACAAAAAAACTGGAGAATATGTAGAAGTAGGAGAAGCATTAGCATATATAAATACAAACGATGAAACTAAAACAAAAGGAGCTTTATTAAATTTGGCAAAAGCATTTGAAATTACAAATAAAAGAGTTTCAAAAAGTAAAACCATAATAGAAATAATAACAAAATAAATTAGCTCATTAAAAGTAATACTAATGCTATCATTAGAAAGGCATCATCTGTGCCCTCTTGGTATAAGAAGAAAATTAAACATAGTATAAGAATATCATCAAAATATAATTTAATTCCCATTATTTCAAATAACGGTTTTTCATTAATAGAATCGTCTAAACTAGTTTTTCTAGATTCACTAGAAGAGCTAGTTTCTTTTTTTGATTCTTTTTTAGGTTCCTCTTTTTTTTCATTATTAATATTCATTGTATTTGGTCTTAGATTATAGTGAGTATTATAATATGGATAATTTCTATAATAAGGATATCTGTAAAAAGGTGGAAACATCATTTTTTAGAATCACCACCAGACATATTATTAAAAATATCTAATACTTTAGTCATATTAAAAAGTTGAATATATTGTTCAACTTTACTTTTTCTACTTTCTTTTAAATATGGTTTTAAAGATAAAAGTAAATTAGAACGAGGATCATCTCTGGTATTTACTTTTTCAAGAACAGTTTTTAATTTCATAATAGTTTCCATATCAATACTATTTGCTGAATTTGAAGTGCTTTCAGATGAATTATCTTTATTATTATTTTTAATCATATTCATAATATTATTTATTGCTTCTGGAGAAATTGAAGGATTTTCAGTTTGACCAGTTGAATTAGAGTTATTTTGTTGATTCTTAAACATATTCATTAAGTTATTAATAATATTCTCATCCATCTTAATCCTCCATTTAAAAATATTTATATATTAATATATGCAAGAGTAATAAAAAAGTGATGAAAATTATAAAAGAATATTGAAAATTAAATAGGATTTATATATTTCAGTAAAAATATTATTAGCAAATGTATTGTATGGGAGAACAGTGTTCGACCATACGCTAATATTATTAAATGTTATTAATTTAATGACATTGTGTTCGCCATACAATCGGTGAGGACGGAGAATTTAATTACAAAAATGAATCAAATCTTAGGGAAATAGGCTAAAGAAAAGAAATATGTAAAAAACAAAAAGAAAATGTAATAAAAATTTAATATAAGTCGAAAAAAATAATGTCCGTATATTGTTATGATTTGTAAAAAAGAGTTTCCTAAATTAGTACATTGACTATAGTATTTAAAAATGCAAAAATAGACTTAAAGAATTCAAAAAAATTTGTAAGTAAATATATATATTTATTTAGTAATTAGTGTTCTGAAAGGAGAAAAAATGAAGGGGAAAATGTTTAATAGAATGAGAAAAATATCTATTAAGTTTTTAGCATGTGTTTTAATTGTGTTATTAACGTGTGCTGATTTTTTGTTTTGTGGTAATTATTTAATATCATATGCAGCAGATAATAAAAATGACAAATTAGATAAACAAACAGAAGCTACAGTACACAAAAATGTTAAATTTGATGCATATTTTGAAACTGATACTAATAAAACACATTATAATGTATCAGATGTTAATGATGAAGATGTTGCGATAAATATAGATATTAAGGTTCAAGAAGATGGATATTTAAAAAATGCGAGTATTGCTTTAAAAAATGAAAATGAAAAAGATGGTAAAAATTATACTGTAGTTAAAATTCAAGATGATGCTGAGATGGTACAAGAAAGTTCAGATAATAAGATATCTTTAAGACAAATAAATAAAGATGAGAATATAGGATTAAAATTATTTATTTCTCCTAAACTAGATGAAAAAATAAGTCTAGATAAATTAGACGGAACCACAAAAATAATTTTAAATGCAGTATATGTAGATGGTAAAGGAAATGAGACAACAATAGAAAAAGATGTAGATTTAAGTATTGGCTGGACAGGAGAGTATGAAATAGAAGCTAGTCAAAAATTAATAAAATACATTCCTCTTGATTTAAATGGAACAAAAAAGGTTTTAGTACAAATAGAATTGGACACAAGGTTAAAAAATGAAGAAAATAAAATATTATTGCCGATAGAAAGTACAAATATAGATATAGATGTTCCAAAGTTTAATGGAGTATTACCAGAGAAAATATATGTAGCAGCAAACAGTACAAAAGCAACAAATGGATTAGATGGAGAAAATGTAAAATTTGATAAAAATAATTGGAGCTATGATAATACTACTGGTAAATTAAATATAAATGTAAAAAATAGTGAAGACAATAATAATAGATTAGTAATAGGAAAAGATAGTGATAAATATTTAATTACATATACATATCCAGAAAGTGCATATAAAAGTATTAATGATTCAAAATTACAATTAAATCAAGATGTAAATGTAAAAATGAATGTGTATAAAAATGAAGGTACAAATACTATAGAGAAAAATTTAAATGAAAAAATAGAATTAATAAAAACTGTAGGAAAAATATTATCATTAGAAGCAATTGCAAATGAAGATCATGTTGGAAAAGGAAAAATGTATGCAAACATAAATAGCAGTGAAAAAACAGAAGAAACAGAATATCAAACTGGATGGAAAATAAATGTTGGTTATACAGATAATTTAGATAGTATAGCAATGCAAGATGAAAAAGAAGAATTTCAAGATGAAAATGGGAATTTATATAATATAACACCATATGTAAAATATAAACAAACAATAATAAAGAGAGAAGATTTCATGCAAGTATTAGGAGAAGATGGAAAAATTGATTTTTATAATAAAGATGGAGAGATATTGGCAAGTATAACTACAAATTCAAATGTAAATACAAATGGTGATTATATAGTTGAATATATCGCAGATGTTAACCAAATATATATTAGAACAACCGAGCCTGTCACAGAAGGAAATTTAACTATAATAAATAAGAAAATTATAACTGGATACTTACCTTATACAAAAGAAAGTATTGATGGTTTTGATAAATTAATATCAACAAATAGTGTTTCACAAAAAGAAAAAGATAGTGAAAATTATTTAAAAGTTGATGAAGCAAAAAATGAAATTAATTTAGAAAATACATTAACAAAAGCAAAATTAACACTAAATAAAAATACATTATCAACAATTGTAAATAATGAAAATATTGAATTTAGAATAGAACTTCAAAATGATAAAGAAGATTCAGATTTATATGTAAATCCAGTTTTTGATATAGAATTACCACAATATATAGAAGATATAAATGTAAAAGAATATGAAATTCTATATGATGATGAACTTGTAATGGATGATATACAGAAGATAGATAATAATGGCAAAATTGTTTTGAGAATAAAGTTAAAAGGTATTCAAACAAAATTTAGTAAGGGTTCTATAACAAATGGAACAAACGTTGTTTTAAATACAGATATTAAAGTTAATATTTTAACACCAAATATAAAAGATAAAATTAATATGTATTACTATAATGAAAATACAAATAATTATGATAATCCTGTTGAAACATCAAATGGAATAGCTGGTTTAAATGTAACAGATGTAGAATATGCAGCACCTTTGGGATTAGTAAATATAAGCAATTTATCAAATTACGAAGACTCAGGAAAACAATTAATGTCTGTAAACCAAGGAACAATGGTAGATAAAATAGCAGTATATCAAAAGGCTAGAATTGCAAAAATGAATTTAATTTTAGTTAATAATACAGGAAATGTATGTAATTCGATTAATATATTAGGAAGGATTCCATTTAAGGGAAATAAATCTGTAGAAAAACAAGAAGATTTGGGAACAACTATAGATACATATATAAGAAGCTATATAAGCTCAAATAATCAGATACCAACAGATAATATAAAAATATATTATTCTGAAAATGGTGAAGCAACAAGAGATTTAAACAATATAAACAATGGTTGGAATACTAATATAAATGATTATACAAAAATAAAATCATATCTAATAGTAATAGAAGGATATGATGTAAAACCAGGTGAAGGACTAAACTTTTCATATGATTTAGAAATTCCAGCAAATATTTCATATAACAATAATATACTTACAAATTATGCAACATATTATGTAGAAAAATCTTCAGAAGCAGACAGGGAAGAAATTTCAGAAGCAGATGTAATAGGAATAACAACAGGAAAGGGTCCAGACTTAAAAATTGAACAATCAGTAAGTGGAATGAGTGAGGATAATACAATTGGAGAATATGCATTATTAAAATTTATAGTTAGTGTTAGAAATGATGGAACAGAAACAGCAAATGAAGTGGTTGTAAGAGATGAATTACCAAAATGGACACAATATGTTAAATCAAATAATAGCGTGAATACATCTATTACAGATGTTGAGCAATATCCATATGAGCCAACTGATGAGGATATGAAAAATTGGAATGTTATACAAAATGGAAATTATGAAAATGGAAGTGCTCCTATTGTAGAGTGGACAATACCATCAATTGCACCTGGTGAAACTGTTACAAGAGAAATAGAAATAATGACATTAAATGAGCCAGATATATATAGATATTATAAAGATTATCCTGGATTTACAGTAGGAGAAGATGGAAAATATTATATAATTTCAAATAAAAAAGATAGTAATAATAATCTTACAGAGCAAAAAAGTGAAATTACAGATGTTCCAGAAATAGAACTAAAAAATATTGCAACAGTAACAGCCAGTAATTTTGCAGCTGAACTAAAAGCAGAGTCAAATTCAGTTACATTGAAACCATCAGATTTTACAGTTGATGAATCTTTAGGAGAAGATGTAAGTGAAGGAATTGAAGCAGGATCTGAATTGAATTTTTCAGTATCAATATTAAATCAATCAGATACAGAAAAGACAAATATATTAATAGAAAAGGTATTACCAGAAGGTTTGAAATATGAAAGTTCATATATTTCAATAGTAAATTCTGAAACAAATGAAACAGAGACTATATATGGTACATATGATAAAAATACTAGAAAAGTTACATTAAAATTAGATAAATTACTTGGAAATCAAGGATTTGGATTAATAATAAAAACAACAGCAGAAAATTTAAATAATGGGGAATATGAAAGAAATATTGAGACAAATACAACTGTAAGTGCAGATAATTATGAACCAATAGAAACAAATATAATAAGTGTAAAAATACAAAAACCACAATTAGATATTCAGCAATATTGTAGCAATTCAAATGAATATTTACAAGAAGGAGAAGAATTAGAATATATACTTGTAGTAACAAATATAGGTAATGTAACAGCAAAGGGAATTAAGATTTCACAAAATGTGCCAGAAGGATTAAAGTTTATAAGTGCTAAATATTCGATGCTTGGAATAGAGAATTCTACTTATATGGATTCAGACAGAGAAATAAATATTAGTGGTGCTATGCAACCAGGAGAAGTTATACAGTTAACAGTAAAAGTAAAGGTAGAAGCTTTACCAGAAGATACAGATATAAATACAATTGCACAAATAAATGGAGATAATACAGAGTTTTATATTACTGAGGGAATAAATCAAGTTATAGAAAAATCACCAAATGCAGTAGATAATCCAGGAGATAACTCAGATGGAAATTCTGGGGAAAATAATCAAAGTGGAGATAGTAATATTTCAGGTTCTAAAATATCAGGTATTGCATGGGTTGATGCAAATGAGAATGGTAAAAGAGATAATGATGAACAATTACTAGAAAATATTCAGATTATAGCTATTAATGCAGATACTGGAGAAGCTGCAAAAGATACTAATGGAAATAATATTCAAGGTACAACAGACAAAAATGGAAGTTATATATTATCTGGATTTTCGCAAGGTAATTATTTATTAGTATTTATCTATGATACAAATATATACACAACTACGACATATAAAGCACAAGATGCAGGAGAAGTATTAAATTCAGATGTAACCGAAAGAACAGTAATACAAGAAGGAAAAGAAATATTAGCAGGTGTTACAGACACAATAATTTTAGATAAAAGTATTTCTAATATAGATATAGGATTAGTTTCAAAAGAAAAATTCGACTTAAAAATAGACAAGACTGTTACAAAAATAACAGTACAAAATAATGAAGGAACTAAAGTACATAATTATAACAATTCTAAACTTGCTAAGGTTGATATAACAGGTAAACAGCTAAATAATTCAACAGTAATAATTGAGTATAAAATAGCTGTGACAAATGAAGGAAATATTGCAGGTTATGCAAAAAATATAGTTGATTATTTGCCAGAAGAATTAAGTTTTAATTCAGAATTAAATACAGAATGGTATTTAGGAAATGATGGATATGTATATACAACAAGCTTAAAAGATACATTAATAAATCCAGGTGAAACAAAGGAATTGACATTAACATTAACAAAACAAATGACAGAAACAAATACAGGTATAGTAAATAACAATTCAGAGATAAAAGAGGATTATAATGAAAAAGGATTACAAGATAGAGATTCAACACCTGGTAATAATGCACAAGGTGAAGATGATATAAGTAGTGCTGATGTTATCATAACTGTAAAAACAGGTGCTACTGTAATATATACACTTATTGCATTTATTGCATTAGTAGTTTTAGCAATAGGGATTTATGTAATCTTAAGATTTATTAGAGAATAGGAGGTGGTAAAATGTATAAAAAATTAATTAGTATATGTATAACTATGGGAGTTTTGTTTGTATTAATTGCTAATTATACATTTGCCACTACTAGTAGTGTTGAATCAGACTCAACTATAACAAGCTCAACAATTTCTGGAGATGATACAAATATTATAACTTCTATTGAAGGAGGAGGAGCGTTTGAGAATGAGGAAACAAAAGATATATATACTAAATTTGGAGAAGCTTTAGCAAATGGAATAGAATCAGTAAAAAATGAAACAACAAGTTATTCAGAAGAAACAATAGATAAAACAATAAACACTATATATGATGAAGTGGTAAGAGACTATGAAAGAATAAGTGGAAAAAAATTAACAGAAAAAGAACAAGAGGATATAATAGAGGTTAGAGAAGAAAAAAGAAAAGAGTTAAAAGAATTAGCAAAAAATAAAATTGAAGAGATTATAAAAAAATGGAATAGCGAATTTGGAGATACATACGAAAATAATGCAAATAATATAACAGAATGGGCAAAAAATAAAGTTGGGACGACAATAGAAGATGGAGTTGATAAATTACTACAGATAGCTATTAAAGATCCTTTAAATAAACAATTGGATAATTTATTTGGAATGAGTGAAGATAATTCATTAGGAAATATTTTCAAAACTACTTTAAACAAGTATTTTGATTATAAAACGCAAGATGATAGAAATAGATATATAAATATTTTAAGAAGTGAAGCAGGTCTTCCAGAATTAACAGAAGAAATAGAAAAGCAAGATTTTGATTGGGCATATGAAGCTTCAAAAGCTGCATTAACTGAGGTAAATAAATTAGCATATGAATTAGGAGATAAATTAGAAGAAGAAATTGAACATATATTAGGTGGAGATTTTGGAGCAGCTATAGGTGATTATTGTGGAGCTTTAATTGATCAAACTATAAAAGAACAGTTTGAAAGATGGGCAAGTATGTTGCAAGAAGCAATGACAGGAAGTAAATTTACTCAAGAACAAATTGATGAAGCAATTAAAGAGCTACAGAAAGGTACAGATCAAATAGCTGGAAAGGCTAAAGAAGATTTAGAAAAAGAGGCAATAGAATATTTAGAAAAAGCAAAAGAAGATGCAATAAATAAGCAATTTTCACAAATAAGAGATGAAGCATTAGAAAAACTTGCAGAAGATATGGGAAAAGTAGCAGAAGGATTTGTAGATGATTTATTTTCTAAATTAGATTCACAGCTAGATGTTTTTTCTGGAGATTTTGGAAAAATTGCTAATTCATTTATTAGTGGATTAGTAAAACAAGTAAAAAATTGGGCTGGAGATAATATAAAAAATGCTGTTACTACATATTTAAATAATTGGTTTTTTGATAAAGATGGAGAAATAAAATTTGATAGTTTAAAAATAAATTGGACAATGGCATTAGTAGATACATTACTTGGAAAAATTACAGATGAAAACTTATCACAATTAATAGATATTGCAATAAAAGAATGGAAAAAACCAGGAGGAACAGTAGGAGGACCAATTGCTTTTGAAGAATATGATAAATTATACTATATGTTAATGATAAAAGGATCAACATTATTACCATCAAGAAATAATATAAGTGGGGTATCAAGTAGTCTTAAGGCTGTAACTGGTATAGCACCAGATCAATTTTCTTCAAGAACAGATTCAATGATGAGATATCGTGCGGCTTGGGAAGAAATTATTACTGATGCTCAAGCTACAAGCAAAATTGGCCATTTTACGTCATCAGGGTATGATATAGTTCCATGGGTAACTCCAGGAGATTCACTTAATACAACAGCAATATTAACTCCTGCATGGACAACAGTTGCAGGAGGACCAGTTCCATATTTAAGTGATGCTGCATATGTAATGTGCGAAATGGATAAAAATACAAGTTCAGATTCTTATGTCCAAAGAGCTTTATCATATACTAGTATATACACGGGCACTAAATTTAATTTAGACTATAAGGCAGCAAATTTATATGCAGAGGCAGCAGGTTTTGCTACATTTACAGCAAATGCTGCATCGCGTGGTGGTTATGGTAATGCAATAAAAGATTTAACAGATGTTGCAACAGGTAGATATAATAGACAATCAAAAGTTTATATACTTGGACCTTTTAAAGTAGATTATATAAGAGATTTTGCATACACAGCAAGAGGAAAGGCAGAGTTTGGACTTATGGTAGATATGAATATATATGATCAAAACGGAAATGTTATACCAAAAAATTATTGGAGTTATATATATTCAGATGATACAAAACAAGAAAGAAGAAGCATGGATGAAGATTATCGTTTTCCATATCCAGGAGAAGACTTTTATATAGCATTATATAATTATGGTTCAAATGGAATAACATCAATTAGTAATATACAACTTACTTATAGAGAAATGCAAGTTTTAGTAAAATTTCAAATGTTAAGGGGATTATATACTACTTATAGTACATGGTTTGATACAGTAATACCTCATTTTGAAATGGGAGCGCCAACATTTACAGAACATAATATAACAGCTGTACCAATTCCAAGAGAGATGGGACCATTTGCAATATCTGTAAATATGGCTCATAAATATTATTTAACACATACTCAAACAATAACTTTACATAAAAAAAGTGCGGTAGGAGCTTATGAGACAGCAGAATTTACTACAACAAGTAGTACATCTATTAGTGGATTTAATATGATATCTTCAGTATATGGTGGAGCAGAAAATAGTGAATTAATGGAATCTATAAAATCTGTATTAGGTGAAACTGGAAATTATGTAGGAATGTATTCATCTACAGGGTCAAAATTCTTTGATTCTATATCACAAGTATATAACATTTATAATGATGCAGAAAATGAAACACCATTACTTGATTCATTAAAAGCTGTACTTGCTACATATGGAAAAAATGATTGGGCTAAAATATTAGATTTAGTAGGAACTGTTACAAATGAAGATAAAACTGATTTTGAAAAAATAGTTGCTGTTTCTAATTATTTTGTGAAATCAGATTCAATGAGAAAAGTAATTGAACTTGGTGCTATGATTTATCAGATGGATCAAGGAAAGATGAGCCAAATTGAAGGATTAAAATATGTTGCAAAAGAAATGGGCTTAAATACAGATATAGTAAATACAATAGATGCAGTAGATCTAATAGTTAAGTCTCAAGATATGGATAAAGAAGTTGTAAAGATAATATGTGACCCTAATAGTTCGGCTAGTCAAGTAAAAGAAAATTTACAGAAATATATTTATGGAAAAGACGATTTAACAGAAGAGGAGAAGAAAAATCTATATGATACTAGCACAAAAGCAGCGAATACTATTGAAAATTCACCATATGTAAAAGATATAAAGGATTTATATGGAAAAATTACTAATGTTGATGAAAAAGAAGTAGAGGAGCAATTAAAAGATGTATTAGAAGCTGCTCAAAATAGAGATAAAATAGAAAATAATAAAGAAGGAAATATACAAGTAGAAGAAAAAACAAAAAGTGCTGAATTAAGTGCATCAGAGGATGATACTGGACTTACAATAGAAGAAGCTTTTAGAATATTTGACAATTTATATTCAAATAGTAGAGATAAAGATACTGTATTTAATACTCTTATATCTGCATATGAAAAATATGATAAAGGAGAAAGTTATGAAGATGCAGTACTTGAAGCATATAAAGAAAATCCAACTGCAGCAACAAGAGCAGTAAGTCAATTTTTAGATTTAATACCACATATGACAGAAAATGAATTAAAAAGTTTAACAACAGTAATAACAAAAGCATCAGATATAGAAGAATTGACAGATGTATTTAATACATATAAACAAAGACAAGATTTATTAACAGATGAAGAAAAGAAAGAAATGGAACAACGTGCATTTGAAGAAACATTAGAAGAGGCAGCAACATTAAATGATGATACTATTTATACTGAATATAATCCAAAATTTACAATAACAAATGTAGAAAGACCAACACAAGTATATTGGGCAAATGATGATGAAGTAGGTTTAACAATAGGTATTGCAGGAGTTGTATGGAAAGATGCACATGGTGGATTAGAAAATAATTATGATGGTATAAGAGGAGCAAATGCAAATGGAGAATTAGAAACTGGTATAGAAGGTGTTAAAATAACATTAATAGACAAAGAAACAAATGAGATAGGAAAATATTATGATTCAAGAAATAATTTAGTAGATGCAATAACATATACAGATGAAGGTGGATATTATCATATAGAAAGAATACCTGTTGGAGAATACGATGTAGAATTTGAATATGATGGACAAACATATAAAACTACAGAATACATGGCAGGAGGAAATGTTGCAGATTATTTAATGAATCCAGATCAAGAAAAATATTATAATAATTCAAAAGCAGCAGAAGATCCAAATGAAAGAATTGAATTTAATAATAAATTCTTTGAAATTTCTAATGGAGTTGCAGTAGGAAGAGATGGAACAAAAACACCTTTAACATATGAAAAAACAGGAGGAGTATCTAAACTTGTAACATTAGATTCAGCTGGACATGTATTACCACAATTTGCAATGCATGCAAGAACTTCTACAAATGGTTTAACATATCCATTGGATGATAATTTTACAATAGGAGAAAATGAGGATACTTTAATATTAGAAGGAAATCAATATACTTTCTATAATACGGGTGAATATATGTATCATATAAATTTAGGATTAATAGAAAGATCAAAAATTGATTTAGCAACAACACAAGATGTTTATAATGTTGTAACAACAGTAAATCAAAAACAAGAAACATATAAGTATAATGCTAGAGGAATTTTAGCAATATATGATGCAAGATTAAAAGAAACAGATTCTTATAAAAATGTAAGCTATAATAGAGAATTATATAAAGCTGATTATGAGTATAGAATAAGTGACTATAAATTTAATGATTTAAACAAATTAGATAGAAATGGTGATGATAAATCAGCTGAGATAGAAAAAATACAAGCCGTAAAAACAGAAGATTCAGAAGAAAAAGTATTTGTAACATATAAAATAACAATAAAGAATCAATCTATATTACAAGTAGCAACAATAAATGAATTAGTTGATTATTTTGATCCAACATATAGATTAATTCAGGAAGATTACTATTTAGATATACAAAATGATGAAGGAGTTCCAATAAATACAAGAGTTGCAACACAGTCATATTATGAAACAAGTAGTGGATTTACGCAGAGAATAAAGTGGACTGAAACAGGCAAGATGGGAACAGATTATTATCCTGGATTAAATACAGTATATACAACAGATTTACAAAATTACATGTTAAAAGCAGGAGAAGAAATACATGTATATATGACATTTGAAGTAGAAAAAGATAATAATTCAGCATTATATCTTGGACAAAAACAAAATATAGTTGAAATAAGTAATTATTCATCATTTGAAATAGGAACAGTAGATAAAACATTTAACGAGGGACTAATAGATAAAGATTCTGAGCCAGGAAATACAAATCCATATGCAATAAATGAATATGAAGATGATACAGATGCAGCACCATTATTAAACTTAAAATTATATGAAACAGACGGAAGAACAATGGATGGATATGTATGGGATGATGATAGAACTAAATTATTAAAAACAGGTCAATTAGTTGGAGATGGATTAAGACAAGAAAGTGAAGATTTACTAAATGGTGTAAGAGTACAATTAATTGAAAAAATAGATAATCAAGACAATGGTGAAGAATATGAATATGTATGGAAAGAAATGTATACAGGTGATGATATATTTAGTTATGTAGTTAATACAGGAGGTAGTACAACATTTGGTGGAGAAGTTTCAGAAGATGGAAGTATAATATCAGATACTCAAATGGGTGCTGTAGCAAGAGGACAATATAAATTTAACAATTATATCGCAGGAAACTTTATTGTAAGATTTATATATGGTGATACTGAAAGAACATATTTAAATGATACAGAAGTACCTTATACAGGTGAATATGCTGGAATTGGAGATAACCCAGTATCATATAATGGACAAGATTATAAATCAACTGCATATCAAGAAGGACAAAATCTATATCAAGAATGGTACAATCTTAGTGATACAAGGCAAAATAATAAATTAATGTCAGATGCAAAAGATGATGAAACAAGAAGAAAGAAAGTTATAGAATTTTCATCAACAATACAAAATGATAAGGCAGAAATATTAGCATCATTTGATACAAGAAATGACAAAGGATATTATGATCCGGTAAAACATCAAGCTTTAAGAGATAATACATGGATGTTTGCAGATACTGCAAGATTTAATGTAAAGGTTGAATATAATACAGATATTGAAAACGGTTTAGAGCCACCAACATATCGTATAAAAAATGTAGACTTTGGAGTAGAGCAAAGACCTGAAACAAAAATAGAACTTAATAAAGAAATAATAGGAATAAAAATAACTCTTGCAAGTGGAGATGTAATAATAGATACAGCAAATGGTATTAATAAAAATGTTAACTGGATTAATAAGCAAAAAACTGGTGTAGAAGGATATGAATATAAAAGAGATACATTTAAATATAGATATACACAAGGCACAGTTCATATCTATATGGATGAAGAAGTTTTACAAGGTGCAAATATTCAAATTGATTATAGAATAACAATTACTAATAATAGTCAAATTGATTATACTGGAGATGGAGATTTAGGATTAGCATATTATACTGGCCAATCATATGATTCAGATAAGATTGTTACTACAACTGTAGATAAAATCATAGACTATGTAGATAATAGTTTAGTATTTAAGGAATCTGATAATGGATATAATGGATGGAAACTAATAGAAACAATGCCAGAGTTTATGACAGATGACTATAAAGAAAAACTAGAAGAAGCAGAAAAAGAAAAACAGGAGCAAGAAGAGCAAGCATATGGAAACTTTATTGAACAGCAAATGAGTAAATATGGTGAAGATTATGTTGTAGAGCATTTAGATGAATTTGAGAAACAGTATTATGAAATGAAAGAAAAACAAGAAGAAGAATTAGGAGAAGAAAATACCAAATTAAGTAATACAGAAATATTAAATTGTATGAAAGCAATAGGATATTTGAATCCAGATTTATCAATTGTAAAAACAAAATCAGGAAGAACTGAAAATCAACCAATAACACAAGTAATTGTTACAAAAAATACTGAAAAAACGGCATTAAAACCTGGAGAAAATACAACAGTAGATTTAGTATTATCTAAAACTTTATCACCACAAGATGAAGCAGATACATTGACATATCAAAATATAGCAGAAATATTACAACTAAGTAATACAGTAGGAAGAAGAGATATGGATGCTTTAGCTGGAAATCAAGATCCAAATGGAGAGCCAGCAGAATATGATTCAGACTTTACTGAAAAAGTTATAATTACACCTCCAACAGGTGAAAATAGAGCATATTATTTTGTACTTGGAACAGTAGTTTTAATAATATTAATAGGTGGAATTATACTTATAAAAAGAAAAGTTTTGAACAAATAAATTTTGCATAACTATGGAGGTTGAAATGTAAATTTCGACTTCCATAGATGCACATATTATTATTAAAAAGTAAATATAAAATGAATTCTGAATTTTTTAATTAATCATAAAATTAATGCATAAAATACAGTAAAGTTTTAAGCTAAGATAGTTAGGAGGAGAAGTTTATGCTAAAGGGGAGAAATTTAAAATCTAAATACAAATTATTAGAAAAAATATTAGTAGTGTTAATAATAGTATCATTAACATTCACTAATTTACTAATTGTAGGAAATGCTTTAATATCATATGCAATTGATAGTAATTTAGATTCACAAAATGAAAGTACTACAAATGAAAATGTTAAATTTGATACATTTTTTAATGAAGGTAATGGTAAAACACATTATCTTGTTTATGATGTGAATAATGCTGAGAAACAAATGTATATAAATTTATCTATAAAAGAAGGTTATTTAAAAGATTCAGTTATTGAATTTAATGATATGAATTATAATATTTCAAATATTATTGATGAAAATGGAATTGTGCAAGGTGCAACTAATAATAAATTAACATTAAGACAAATAGATACAAATACAAATGCAAATTTAATATTATCTATAAATGATGTTATTGAAGATAAAATGGAAAAAGATAATTTAGATAAGAATATAAAAGTAAAATTAAAAGGAACATATGTAGATAATAAAGGTGAAGAAAAGAATATAGAAAAAGAAATATTATTAAATATAAAATTAACAGGAAAGTATGAAATAGAATTAAAACAAATTGCAAATTCATATTTATTATTTAATGATAATAATGAAACAAAAGCATTAATAAGTATTAATTTAGAAGCGGGATTAAAAGAAACAGAAAATAAATTACCTATTAAAGAAACAAAATTAGAGATAGAAGTACCAAAGTTAAATGGAATAGAACCAGAAGATGCAAGAGTTTTAACTAGAGGTACACAAGCTACAAATGGAAAAACAATAGAAGAAATAAAACAAGAAGAAAATATAACAAATTATGATAAACAAAACAGTATATTAACAATTGAAACTGAAAATAATGAAGATGAAGGTAAGGTATGGAATGGTAAAGGAATAGATGAATATGTAATTACATACATATATCCAATAGAAGCAATAAGCAAAGATTTAGAAAATATTTTGACTTCAAAAATAAAGGCAGAAATGGAATTTTATGATGGAAATAAGATACAAGGTGAAACACAAGGAAATATTTTATTAAAAGAGCAATTTGGACAGATGTTAACATTAAAATTAAATACAAAGGAAAATAAGATAAATAAAGGTAAAATGTATGCAAATTCACAAAGAGAAGAAAAAGAATATGAAACAGTTTATAATATGGAAGTAAAAGCGAATATTGAAGAAAAAGATTTAATAGATGGAATAAGAATAAGTGATTTAGGTGAAAGTTTTGAAGATAAAAATGGAAACAAATATGCAACATCAATAGGAGATCAAACTTATACATATTATAAAAAAATAAAAATAAGTAAGGCAAATTTTGAAGAAGTATTAGGGTTAGATGGAAAAATAATAATATATGATGGAAATGGAAATATATTAGGAGAAATTAATAAAAATTCAAAAGTAGAAGATGAAAAATATGTATTAGAAGGATTAGCAGAAAACGTAGGACATATAACTCTAGAAACTACAAAGCCAGAAAAAGAAGGAACAATAAGTATAGAATATGAAAAAGCAATAAGAAAAGATTTGACTTATACCAAAGAACAATTAGAAAATTTCGTAAAATTTAATGTAAGTGCAAACATTGTGGAAAAACAAGGAGAAAATTATATTCAAATTGAAAATAAAACAAGTGATATAGAATTAGAAGAAACAAATACAAAAGCAAATATAGAAATAGGAAAAGAAACATTATCTACAATAGTGAATAATGAAAACGTAGAGATAAAAATAGAATTAGATAACAATAGAGAAAATACTGACCTTTATATAAATCCAGTATTTAGAATAGAATTACCAGAATATATAGAAGATATAAATGTAAAAGAAGCAAATGTATTATTTGATGATAATTTAAAAATAAGTGGAATACAAAAATATAATGATAATGGTAAAATAATATTAGAAATATCGTTAGAAGGTGTTCAAGATGGATTTAGTAGTGGAACATTTACAAATGGAACAAATATAGTATTAAACACAGATATAAAAGCCAAATTATTAACACCAAATAAAACAGAAGAAATAAAATTATATTATTATAATCCAAATGCAATAAGTTATGAACAAACAAGTCAAATGTGGAATCAAGAATTGGGAACAAGTCAGACAGAAGTTGGATTTTCTGCGCCAGTAGGAATGCTTGCAGTAAATAATATAACAAATTATGAAGACACAGGAAAAAGTATAATGTCAGTAGAACAAGGCAAGATGGAAGATATTATAGAAATTTTTGCAAAAGAAAAGATTGCAAAAATGAATATGATGATTGTAAATAATACAGGCAATGATTGTAATAATATATTTGCAATAGGTAGAATTCCTTTTAAAGGAAATAAGACTATAGAAAGTAAAACTGATTTAAAAACAACAATTGATGCATATATGCAAGGACCTATAACAATAAAAAATAATATAGAAGGAGTAAAAATATATTATTCAGAAAATGGAGAAGCAACAGAGGATTTAAATAATATAGAAAATGCATGGCAAGAAAGTCCTACAGATTTTACAAAAGTAAAATCATATATGATTGTTTTAGATAATTATATAATGAAAGCCGGAGAGATGATTGAATTATCATATGATTTTAAGATACCTGCAAATCTTGAACATGAAAATAATATATATGGGGCTTTTGCTGTAGAATATGTAGAAAATTCATCTGTAGGTGTAAAACAATTAACTAAAGAAGCAGATACTGTAGGTTTAACAACAGGAGAGGGACCAAAGCTAAAAATAGAACAAGAAATATCAGTTGGAGAAGGACAACCAATACAAGAAGGACAAATTGTTAAATATACTATAAATATAACCAATACAGGAACAAATATTGCAGAAGATATAGTTGTAAAAGATTATATTCCAGATTATACAAAATATACAGTTTATCAAGAAGGTTCTGGTAGTTACGGAGAGGTACAAAGTGGATATATCTATCCAGAAACTAATGTAGACAATGGAAAAGAGTATATACAATGGGAGATTGAAAAATTAGAAGCACAAGAAAGTACGCAAATAGAATTTGAAGTATTAGTAGAAAATGTACCAACACTTGCAGAATATTATGAAAAAAATTTAGAAGGATTTGGAAAGACTCCAGGTTATTCATTATTATATGATGAAGAAAGTAAACAATTTAAATTATATCAATTGGATGAAAAAGGAGTAATTATAGCTGAACAAGAAATAGATCAAGAGGTACCAGGAACCCAAGCAATAAATGTTATAAAATTAACAGCAAAAGATTTAGCAAAAGAAATGGTAAATGAAGGTTCACCAAATAAAATTGAAGATGCATATTTTAATATAACAGAAAGAACAAATATAGATAAAAACACATTAATAAAAGAAGGTCAAGATTTAACATATACAATAGATATAAGAAATATTTCTGAAGGAGATTTAACAAATGTAGTTGCTGAAAAATTATTACCAGAAGGTGTAACTTTTAAAGATGCATATATACAAGAATATGACGAAAAAAATCATAGATGGGAAGATTTATTAAATGGAATTTATAATGAAGGTAGTGGAAATGTTACATGGAAAATAGGTGCATTATCTAAAGGTGAATTAAAGAGAATTAGATTAACTGTAACTGCTTCAAAATTAGGTCAGTATGAAGGTTCAAAAGAAATAAGAACAATAACTTCAGTTTATGCCGATGGTACTAGCAGACATTTATCAACTGAAACAATAAATACAGTAGCAAAACCTATTATAGAGACAAGTATAAAAAGTGACTCTACAAAAGAATATATGGCCGAAGGAGATCGAATTACTTATACTATAACAATAAAAAATTCAGGAAAACTTTTAGCTGAAAGTGTTAAAGTTCAGGATATATTACCAAATGAATTAAAGTTCATTAGTGGTTCATATGAAATTAATAATGGTCAAACAGCTTCTTTAAATGAGTACGATAATACAGTGGAATTATATGCAAACATATCAGAAAATCAAGAAATAATTATGAAAATAATTGCAGAAGCAAAGAATTTACCAAATGATGTAGATGAAAAAGCTATATCAAACTATGCAACAATAACAGGTAATAATATTGATACTATAAAAACAGAAGAAATTTCAAATATTATAGAACAATCAGCAGATTTACCGAATCCACCAGATGAACCAAGTGGTGGCGGAAGCTCTGGAGGAAATAACCAAGGTGGAAATCAAGGTGGAAATCAAGGTGGAAATCAGGGGGGTACAGGAAATACAGATAAAAAATATAGAATTAGAGGAACGGTTTGGGTAGATCAAAATGAAAATGGTTCGAGAGAATCTAAAGAACAAGTGCTAGGTGGAGTAACAGTAATGCTAATTGATGCAAATACAGGAGATTTAGTAAGTGATGAAAGTGGAAATATAAGAAGAATAATAACAGCAAATGATGGCTCATATGTATTTGAAAATTTAGATGCAGGAAGCTACATAGTTGTATTTGAGTATGATAATAATGTTTATGGATTAACAGATTATAATAAAACAGGAGTTAGTGAAGGGCAAAATTCAGATGTTATAGAAAGTACTATGACAGAGAATGGAGAAAATAAAGTTATAGCAGTAACTAATGCAATAAAAATAACAGATAGTAGTTATGCAAATATAGATATGGGACTAGTATATAAAAATAAATTTGATTTAAGAATAGATAAATATGTAACAAAAATAACAATACAAAATAAAGATGGAGTAAAAACATATAATTATAATAATAGTAAACTTGCAAAAGTAGATATAAAAGCGAAAAAATTATCAGGTTCAACAGTAATTGTTGAATATGGAATTAAAGTAACAAACGAAGGAAATACAGAAGGATATGCAAAAAATATAGTAGACTATACTCCTGATGGATTAACATTTAAAGCAGATTTAAATCCAACTTGGTATGAAGGAAATGATGGAAATGTATATAGTAATGAATTAGCAAATACAATAATAAAACCAGGAGAAACAAAAGAAATAAAATTAGTATTAACAAAGACAATGACAGAAACAAATACAGGAGTAATAAATAATAGAGCAGAAATATATGAAGATTATAATGAATATGGAATGAAAGATATAGATTCAACAGTAAAAAATAAGGCACAAGGTGAAGATGATCTAAGTAGCGCAGATGTATTGATATCAGTAGCAACAGGAGGAGTTGTAGTATATACATGTGGAATAATTATTGGGTTATTAATAGTAGGAGCTATAATTTATATATTAAGAAGAAAGGCATCTAAATATTATAATTAAGGAGGTGTTAATATGAAAAAGAAAATAGTCGTCATTTGGGCTATATTAATTATTCGGTATAATTGTAATATTATCAATTATGTTTAATAAAAGTATAGCTTTAGAGGAGGAGATATTAGATGAGGGATATACTGTAGGAGAATTTACATCAATTACTACTCCAAATAGTAAAACTCAGATGGGTAAAGAATTTACTGTAGGTGCATATTTACCATATAGTGAATATGAAAGAACAATACAATATTTTTGTAGTCAGCATGGGCAAAGATTAACTGATTATGCTAATACAGAAGTAAATATTGGTGGAATGTCACTTGGTCAAATTTTATTTCCTGAAGAGGGACAAACTATACCATTAAGTGGAGATCCAGGAGCGTCAAGTACAACAAGTGAATCTCTTTGCAGATATGATAATATAGAAAGAAAAACTGCAGGAGTAGATGGAAACTGGGATATAGCATATGTATTAAATCAATTTCCAAAAAATACAGATCATAAATCTGGAGAAGTACAAAATGCATTTTGGGCTATTTTAGGACAGGCAGAAATGAATGATTTAGCACAAGAAGCAAAAGCATTTCAAGAATATAAAGAGAGATTACAAAAATCTGGTGGTTTTAAAGGATCATATAAATTCGATTTAAGCACAGTTTCATTTGACGAAAAATCAGATCAAATAATAGTAGGACCATTATCTTTAAAATATGAAAGAGGATTTGCAAAAATAGGCAGTAGGGAAAAAGTAAATTTTGGAGGTATTAAAGATATTAAAATATATGATCAAAATGAAAAAGAAGTAGATAAAAGTATATGGAAAATAACATATGATGCAGAACATAAAGATAGTAAAAAAGAAAGATTACCAGGGGATGAAGATTATGGAACAACAGGAAGTGAGTTCTATAGTTATCCATATAGTGGAGAAGCATTCAATATAGTTTTAAATGCGTCAAAATGTAAAGAACAAAAAATAACAAAAATTTCAAAAGTACAAGTGACATTTTATGATTTAGATATTAAAGCAGATTATCAAGATATATCTGGTATATATAGAGAAGCGGATTGGCATGTGGAGGCAGATACATATACATGTACTAATCAAGAAGAATTTACAGACATGAATGGAAACAAAATAGTATATCCATGTGAACATGGATATACATCAGCACATCAACAGACTCAAAATTTTAGATTAGTAGCACATGTTAGAGATTTGGATCCTCAAGAGATTGTTGTAGTTATGAAAACAGAAGAAACACCAAAAGAAGGTATAATAGAAATAACACCTAAAAAAAGTACAACAACAATAACACCTATTAAGCCAAAACCAGCTATACCTAGTATAATTAATACACCACCATTTAATCCAACAACACCAACTTGGCCAGATTGGCCAGATTATCCAGATTGGCCAGATTATCCAGATGAGCCAGATTGGCCAGATTATCCAGATTGGCCAGATTATCCAGATGAGCCAGATTGGCCAGATTATCCAGATTGGCCAGATTATCCAGATGAGCCAGATGAGCCAGATGAACCAGATGAGCCAGATGAGCCAGATGAGCCAGATGAGCCAGATGAACCAGATTTAAGTTTAACAATTAGGTTATCAGGAGTTGTATGGGAAGATACACAAACAGGCAAGGAAAGCGAATATGATGGAGTAATAGGATATCAAAATGATGGAACAGAAGAAAAAGGTGTTGCAAAGGTAAAAGTTACATTATATAAAGCTGGTACCAAAGAACTAGCAGAAGCAAAAGAAAATCCAGTATATACAAATGATGAAGGTGAGTATTATTTTACAAGAGTTCCTATGGGAAAATATGAAGTGGAATTTGAGTATGATGGTATGACATATACAACTACGAAACCATTTGCAAGTGGAAGTGTAGAAGAATATAAAAATAATCCAGATGATACAAAATATGTTAAGGATTCAAAAACGGAAGAAACACAATCAGACAGGCAGAATTTTAATAATAAATTTTATGAAATAAGTGGTGATACAACAACAGCTAGTACTAATGGAAAAACATATGGTACAGCAAGAGATGCAAATGGAAATAAAACAGCAGATTTAGAGTATAATACAGAAAATGGTGTATCTAAGTTAGTGACTACTACTGAAAGTGGTTATGTTAAACCAGAATTTGCAATAACAGCAACAACTGCTACAATGGGCTTGGCATATCCTTTTCAAGAAAGATATACTAATAGTGAAGAAGATAAACTTATTGATAATAATGTATATGAAACAACATATAAATATATGTACTATATAAATTTAGGACTAAAGAAAAGACCAGAAGCAGATTTAGCAGTATCTAAGGATGTAAGTACAGCTACAATAACTATTAATAAAAAACAAATGACTTATAAATATAATTCGAGAGCTGGTTTAGATGGATTTGATATAACAGTTAAAAATTCACCAAGTTATAGTAATATTTACTATAATAGAGAAATATATAAATCAGATTATAATTATAGAATAGATGATTATAAAAATAATACATTAAATGTTTCTGGTTCAGAAATAAAAGGAACAAAAACTGAAGATCAGGAGTTAAAAACATTTGTAACATATAAGATGACAATTAGAAATCAAAGTGGTATACCAGCTGTTACAGCAAATGAAATTGTTGATTATTATGATAATACATATAAATTAGTAGAAAATGATGTTCGTTTAGATATTCAAGATGAAAATGGAACGGAAATTAAAGGAAAAGTTGTTGCAAGAAAATCATATTATGAAACAAGTAATGGACAGTCTGGAGAAATTAATTGGAAAGAAACAGGAAAATATCAAACAGATACAGACAAGGCAGGTACAAATCTAAATGTAATGTATACAACTGATTTAAAAGATATTGTATTGCAGTCAGGTGAAGATATATACATATATGTTACATTTGAAGTTGATAAAGATGGAAATAGAGCAGTAAGATTAGGAGAAAAAAGTAATTTTATAGAAATAAATAGTTTTTCAACTTTTGAAAGTGGTTCAGGAAAGAATTCGCCAACAGGACAAGCAGATAGAGATTCAGCTCCAGGAAACTTAAATCCATATGATACAGCAACTAAAGAGGATGATTCAGATTCAGCACCAACAATAAACATTAAATTAGCAGAAGGTGTTGAAAGAACTTTAAATGGTATTGTGTGGGAGGATGCAAGAACAAATGAATTAGCTACATCTCAAATTGTAGGTGATGGATTAAGACAAAATGATGAGAATTTAATTAATGGTGTTACTGTACAACTAATAGAATTAGTAGATGCAGCAGATGGAAAACAATATGAATATATATGGCAAGAAATGTCAACAGGAGAAGGTGGATATCAATATGTAAATAGTGACGGTAAGGTATTATCAGGACAAACTGGTAAAGTTGTAAATGGATCAGTAAAGACAGATAAAGGAGAATATTACTTTAAAAATTATATACCAGGAAATTATATTGTAAGATTTAAATATGGTGATACAGAAAAGACTATATTACCAAAAGTAAATGGAAAATCATATAATGGACATGATTATAAATCAACAGCATATCAACAAGGAGAAAATATTAATGAAGAATGGTATGATTTAGCAAATTCTGATTTAATGGATTCTAATGTATCAGATGCAAAAGATAATGAAGCAAGAAGATTACAAGTTATAAATTATTCTAAAATAATGAAGTATAGTATAGCTGATGTTTTATATTCAGTGGAAAATGAAAAACAAGAGCTATATAAAGAATTTAGAGAAAATACATGGATGTATGCAGATACAGCAAAATTGAGAATAGAGGTAGAATACAACAAAACTGAAGCAAATGGATCAGATAAATTTGATTATAATGTAAGAAATATTGATTTTGGTATTGAAAACAGACCAAAGAATGATGTAGAATTAGATAAGGAAATCTTAGGTATTAAGATTACGCTTTCTAATGGTACTACTATAATTGATACTGAAAATGGTATCAATAAGAATGTTAACTGGGTAGCAAACAGTGATACATTACAAGGTAAGATTCATATTTATATGGATGAAGAGATTATGCAAGGTGCAAATGTACAAATTAAATACAGAATAACTGTTAAAAATGTTGGTGAGGTTGATTCAACTGGAGCAACAGATAGTAGTGTTGGTGAGACATATTATACTGGTAAAACAAGTACATCTGACAGAATTGTAACAACTTCAGTTGATAAAATTATAGATTATGTTGATAATAGTTTAGTATTTAAGGCTGAATTGAATCCAGATTGGAAATTAATTGAAAACACTGATTTAAAAAGTGTTACTCAAATGAAACAAAATGGATATTTAGATAGCAGATTGAATGTCGTATATAAAGATGCTTCAAATAATGAAAAAACTGTAAGTCAGATAATTGTTAGTGAAGCATTAGCAGATAATCCATTAGAGCCAGGACAATCAGCAGGAGTTGAGTTGATTTTAACTAAGACAATTTCTTCGTCTGATGAAGATGATGATTTATCTTATAACAATGTTGCAGAGACTATACAATTTACTAACTTAGTTGGTAGAAAGGATGATATACCAGGTAATAAAGAACCATATGAGTTTGAACCAGGAGAGAATGATTCTGATTATACTGAAGAGGTTATTATAACTGCTCCAACTGGTGGTAATAAGTCATTGACATATGTAATTGTTGCAGTGATTGTATTAGCAGCAGCAGGTGTTACGATATTTGTAATAAAGAAGTTGAAGATGTAGATTTGTAAAAGAGAGAACAAAGCGAGCAAAGCTCGCTTTGTTCATTCTTCATTATTGGATATTTGCTGCAACCATCGGTTGCAAATATTAATAATAAATAAAATACTCATATTTTATAAAAAAAAAGAATTATAATAAATACTGATATATTACTAAAAAGTATGCGTACACACAAAAAATAGGAGGAAATACGAGAGATATTAGTATTTCTAGAGATGCTTATCTGAATAAATTGATTAATAAAAAAATAATAGAATGATTAAAGTTATAACAGGTGTAAGAGGATGTGGAAAGTCATATTATTTTTAAAAACTATTTACTAAATATTGGTGTAAAAAAGAGATGACATATTAGATACACTTGTAAATATGCTTGCTTCATCAATAGGTTTGCTTACTAATCCTAAAAAACTTGCAGATACATTTTTATTAAGCAATGGTTTTAAAGGGGTAACTAATAAAACTATTAGCACATATATAAATTATTTATTAGAATCATATTTAATAAGGCTAACAGGTATGATAAAAGAGAAAAAATATATATCAACACATTCTAAATATTATTTTGTTGATGTTGGACTACGTAATGCAAGATTGAATTAAGAAATCTCTTAAAATAAATAATTTTTACTTGAATAAAATCGAAAAAAATTGTAATATATTACCAACCTTTCTATGCAAAAAAGGTAGTCTTTAACATAAGGACGGAAAGGGGGTAAACGAGATGACACAATCAGACCTTGTTCTACGATTGGTTGAAATGCTTTTGGAACAAAAAGAACAAAATGAAAAACAATCAAAAGTAGAGGAAAACAAAAAGAGTAAAGACTAAATGTGTCATTACATAGTCGAAGTGGGAAAGTATTACAGGAACTTTCCTGCTTTTTTAATGTAGAAAAAGAGAATATAGTAAGAATTGTTCTATACAATAAAAAAAGTATGTGTATTACAGGTACACATACGAGTAAACAATATACATAATCAGACCTAGAGTACATTGCTTAATGTACTTATATAATAGCATATTTTTTTAGTTCTGTCAAAATAATTTTAAATATACTTGTATGAAAAAATTCTTCACCATTCATTATTCATTGCGACTGAAAGTCGCAGATACATAGCTCCCTAAGGAAAATGTACTTTTTTATATAAAAATATCGAAAAATGTAATCTAAACTTAATAAATGACGGAAAGTAGAAAATCCGTACTCGTACAAGAAAAGTATAATTTTACCCTCGGTTGATAGTTGTAAAAAAAGATAATACAATTTTATCATGTTGAATTAGACAAATAACGTATTAATATGACTAAAATATATGACTAAATATAGGAGGAAAAAGTATGAAGTATTATGGAGGTTCAAGTTATCAAAAATTAATATATTATTTTTTCGGTCTCACATGCTTCGAGCGTATGAGTATGCGATGTACAACTACTTCGACGTTCAAAAATAATACATTAATTTTTTTATATAATAACCATAATAATGTAAGTCATAAAAACGTTGGGGCTGTAGAGAGATATATATATTCTATAGAATAGGCTTTATTAGTCATATAATAAAATATATAAAGTGTAAAAAGGATGGAGTATATGCAAAAAATCTGAAATATAAGGATTTTTTGAGATATATTCTGTCCTTTTTGTGCGTAAAAAAGAAAAATATCTGTATGCAAATAAATGTATTGCAGATAAAAAATAAAGTAGAAAGTGTTAAAAAGGGGTGAAAAAGATGGAGAATTTTAATAACAAAGAAAGAAAAAATTTATTCAAAAGAGTAGAAAAAATGAAAAAAATGCAAAAAGGAAAAAATGCTAATGTCAAAAGTAAATCTATTCAAAAACTTGTAATGATGTCAGCAGTATTAGTATTAATTATAATGTTAATATTAATGGTGTTTAGGCAAAATGCAATAATAATAAGCAGGCAAAATCCAGAGTATTATAGAGCAATGACATATGATGAAGTACAACCAGGAGATGAAGCAACAAATAGTGAATATGTCCAATTTGATGCATATTTCTTAAAAGACATAAATAGTGATGGAAATGCAGATAAAGTAAGAGGTACATGTAATGAAATAGGAACAAGTGATGACTTATGGATGGAACTAAAAGTAGATAGAAATGGATATTTAAAAGATGCAAAAATAACAATAAATAGTAAACAAACAAATGAAAATGGAAATTTTTATTTTGCAACAGAAATAGCAGCAGATAGTCAAATAAAAAATAATTATATATCAACTAATACAAGAGAAATAGAATTTAATACATTAGAAAATGGAACACAAATAACATTATCTGGTAAGGTTAATTCTTCTATTGATGCAGAGTATCATTATAAATGGGATACTGCAATAAGGACAGAGAATGATTATAGTAAAATAAATAGTATAGTCTTAACAGGAACACATGTAGAAGAATTAGCAGATGGAAGTACAAAAGAAACTAAAATAGAAAAAAGAGTAGAGTTTCAAGTAGATTGGTATGGAACTTTAGATATTGAATTGCTCAGTTCTAATAATCAAACAAATGATGCAGATATAATATTAGATAAAGAACAAGGGTTATTAAATATAAAATTTAACGTAAATTTGCTGGATACAAAAACTAGTAGCTCACAGTTATTATTTAAAACAGGGCATATAGAAGGAATATTACCAGAAATAAATGGATATTCACCAACAGATATAAGATTAGTAAATGATCATTATGGTTCTACTATAAGTTATGATGAACATACAAGAAAGTTTACAATAGAAGGTAATGATTTTGATGATAATGATTATCAATATATTTTATATATAGAATTAAGTTATCCTCTAGAAGCATATAATAGTGAGAACGATTCAGAAAAGAGTATAGAAATACCAGTAAAAGGCTGGATAGAAGGATATAATAATCCAAACGATGAATTCCAAAAAATATATAAATCAAATGAAGTAGACACAACTTTAACAATAAAATTAATGAGAGAAGTAATCGTGCCATCTATTAATTGCATTGTTGGTGATGATTTGAATATATATAAATATAACGTTGGTAGTAATTATATAGTATCAAAAGAAAAACCAGCAAGAATATATAATGGCATATCAGAAACAGAAACAGAAGATTATTATAGAGTACAATGGACAGTGAGTTTTAGCAGAAATAATGGATATTTGCAAAATGGAGTAATATTAAAAGAATCAAAAGAGGGAGATAAATCAGATGAGTTTATAAAATCAGATAAAAGTACAGATAGTATGGAGAATGTAACAACAAATGTAGGAATATATTTGCATGATAATTTAAATATAATACTAGGAGAAAATGGATGGATAAAAGTATATAATGATGATGAAATTGGAGGAGAGCCTATAGTAACATTTACAAAAGAAAATTGGAGTCAATATAATAGTGAAGAAAATATGTATAAATATGCAGAGCCAGTAAAGCACATAAGAATAGAAACTAGTGCAATAGATACAAGCAGTTTTGGTAGTAGTACTAAGTTCTTATATGTATATAATATAAAAGAATTAGATGACTCATATATAACGACAAAATATGAAACAAAGGAAGAGTTTGATAATTTAAAAGAAATAAAAAGCTATGTATATTTATATACCCAAACAAGTGTTGGGGAAAAAGAAGCAATTGCTTATTATATAGCAGATTACATATATCCAATAACAGGAGTAGGAATGGATTTAGATGACAATAGATTGTATTATGATAAAGCAATAGTATCAACACAACAAGAAAGAGATATGAAAATAAGAATAGGAATTCCTGAAAATAATAATGGTATTGATTATGATAGTGATAACAGAAAATTTTTATCAAAATGGGTAGATGGAGAATATTTAATAAAACTACCAAAAGATATAATAGACTTAAAAATAAATAGTATAACACCAGATAAAGAAAATATACAAATAACAAGTTACGAAACATATGAAGAAGAAGGAAATATATATATTAAGATAAAAACCAAAAATGAAACACCAGAAAATTATCAAGGCAAAATGACATATAAAGATACAGAAGTAATTTACTACTATAAATTAAAAGAAAGTAGTATAACAAGTACTATAGAAAAAACAGCAACAGCAAATAAGGTAGAAACTCAAGAAGATGGTACGAAAATACCAGTATTAACAAACGAAAGAGGACAAGTAACATACAACATAAAATATAATGCAGAAGTAAATGATTACATAGGAAAAGTAAAAATAATAGTAACAGATACATTACCAGCAGCAATAGATGAAACATCTTCTGACCTAGCAGGAGGAATATATGATGCAGAGGAAAGAACAATAACATGGGAAGAAGAAGTAAATGTAGATACATATACAAATGGAAAATACACACATAATTTCAACAAGGTAGTAAAACTAGTATATGTAGATCAAGATGTAACAGAAGATTTAGTAAACACAGTAAATGGAGAAACAAAAATATACTATCCAGATAATTATCCAGAAAAAGGAGGAGAAGAGGTAAAGACAGATGAGGATGAAGGAACAGCAACAGTAAAACAAGAATATAAAGTGGATAAAAATGTAGAAAAAATCTGGGAAGATAATAACAACAGCAAAGGAAAAAGAGCAAGTAGTGTGATGATAGAATTAACAGCAGATGGAGAAGTAGTAGAAAACTCACAAGTAGAGTTAAATAGTAGAAATGGATGGAAACATACATATAGAGAATTAGAAAAATATGATGAAATAGGAAGAGAAATAGAATACAGTATAATAGAAACAGAGAAAAATCCAGGAGATTTAGAATATTATGAAGAACCAGAAATAGGAGGAACAAATGATATAATAGTAACAAATAAATACAAACTAAAAGAAACAGCATTAAAGAGTGATATAACAAAAGAAACAGAAACAGTAATAACAGCATCAAATCAAGAAGTACCATATACAATACATTATGAAGCAGAAATAGATGAGTACATAGGAGATGCGATAGTAACAATAGTAGATGAGCTACCATATAAGATAGATGAAGAAAAGTCAAGCCTAGATGGAGGAGTATACAACGAAGAGTTACAAACAATAACATGGACAAAAGAATTAGGACATATAAATACAGACACATCAGAAGAAGCATATAAAGTAGATATAACAAAAAATATAGTACTAGTATACAAAGACTTAGATGTAACAGAAAGTATGGTAACAAACAAAGTAAAAGGAACAGTGGAATTATATGAAACAGAAGAGAAAAACACAGTAGAAACAGAAGAAAACACACAAGTGGAAGTAGAAGGAACAGTAGTAGTAAAATATGTGGAAAAAGAAACAGGAAAAGAGCTAGAAACTGCGGATGAAATGACAGGAATAGTAGGAGAAGAATATATAACCTTAGCAAAAGATATAGAAGGATATAGCTTAGTAGGAGATACAGAAAATACAAGAGGAGAATATAAAGAAGGAACAATAGAAGTAATATACTACTACGAAAAGACACCAGCAAAAGTAATCATAAAATACCAAGATGAGGAAGGTAATGACTTAATACCAGAAAGAGTAGTAGAAGGATATGTAAGCCAAGAATATGAGACAAAAGCAGAAGAAATAGAAGAATATGAACTAAAAGAAGTAATAGGCCAAGAAAAAGGAGAAATGACTAAAGATGATATAGTAATAATATATGTATACAAAAAGAAAGAAGCAGGAGGAGTAATAGTACATTACATAGATAAAGAAACAGGAGAAAAACTAGCAGAAGATGAAGTAATAGAAGGAAACATAGGAGAAGAATATAAAACAGAAAGAAAAGTAATAGAAAATTATCAAAAAGCAGAACCAGAACCAACAAACAAAGAAGGAACAATGGCAGAAGAAACAATAGAAGTAACATATTATTATGAAAGAATCTCAAGTGGAAAAATAACAGTAAAATATGTAGATAAAGAAACAAAAGAAGAAATAACATATGAAGATGATACAGGAGAAGAAAAGACATATGGATATGTAATAAAAGGATATATAGGAGAAGAATATAAAACAGAAGAAAAAGAAATACCATATTACAAGATAGTAGAAAACATGTTACCAATAAATAGAGAAGGAATATTAAGTCAAAATGATGAAACAGTAACATACTATTATGAAAAGATGAGCTTCAACATGGAAATAAGTAAGAAGGTAAAGACAGTAACAATAAAAGGAGAAGAAAAAGAAGTAAGTAATGGAAGCTTAACCAAAGTAGAAATACATAGAAAAGAAATAACAACAACCCCAGTAGAAATAAGATATGTAATAACAGTAAGCAACACTGGAGAAATAGACGGAAAAGGAGAAGTAATAGAGAAAATACCAGAAGGATTTGAAGTATCAAGCAATAATCCAAGTGAATGGGTAATTAATGTAGATGGAACAATGAAATATGCAGTAGAATTAAAGGCAGGAGAGAGTAAAGACATAGAAGTAGTATTAAAATGGCAAGCAAGTGAAACAAACTTTGGAGAGAAAAAGAACATTGCATTAATAGATAATACAGAAAATCCGGCAGGATTTGATGAAGAAAATGCAGAAGACAACAAAGCAGAAGCAACAGTAATAGTAACAGTAGCAACAGGAAAAGAAGTATCAATATTAATAATAGTATTAGGATTTATAGCATCAGCAGGAAGCTTAATATTACTATATGAGTATGAGCTATACAGGAAAGAGAGAAATCAACCAGTTAGAATGGTAAAACTAGGAGGTAAAAATGTAGTAATTAAGAAAGAAGTACAGAAATAAAATAGTATACAATTACTAAAAAAGTAATAAAAAATTGGATTTGACATATAATAAAATATGCTTTATAATAAATATAGCATATGCAATAAAGTACGTAATAGTAATAAAAAAAGACTAGGTTTGTGCAGAACCTAGTCTTTTTTTTAGTCTTGGTTATCTGTAATAATCAGATAAAGAATAACTAAGACTAATATTTTTATTTAAAGTACGCAATAGTTTCACCCCTTTCTTCTTTTCAGAAAAAAGACTAATTTATTATATTTAAATTGTGTCAAAATGTCAATAAAACTATTTTTTTAAATTATAAAATATTATCAATTTTCTTACTTACTCAATAAATTTAATTCTTAACTATTAGCCATTCACTATTCACTCTTCATTATTAACTATTAATTATTAATTGCAACCAAAGGTTGCAATTAAGGCTTCAAACATAAATATTACAAAAATGTAACAAAAATAATACAAAAATTACATAATTTATTACAAAACAGTGGAAATATACCAAAAAATGTGAGATAATATAATAGTAGTGTAGTTTACAATATAATAAAAGTAATAATTATAAATTAATATAAATATAGGAGGAATAATTATGCTTAGTAATAATAATTTACATAAGTCAAAGTTAATAAATACAATATTAGTAATTGTAATAATATTGTCATTAACATTGACTAATTTCATTGTAGTAGGAAATGCTTTAATTTCATATGCAATGGATTCGAATTTAAATTCACAAAATGATAGCACAACAAATAAGAATGTTAAATTTAATACATTTTTTGATGAAGGTAATGGAAACACACATTATCTTGTTTATGATGTAAATGGAACAGAGAAACAAATGTATATAAATTTATCTGTAGATGAAGGATATTTAAAAGATGCTACTATTGAATTTAAAGATATGAATTATGCAATTTCAAATATTACAGATGAATCTGGTCTTGTGCAAGAAAACAAAAATAATACTTTAGTACTAAGACAAATAAATGCAAATACAAATGCAAGCTTAACATTATCTATAAATGGAAATTTATCAGATAGAATGGAATTAAATAACTTAGATAAAAATAGTACTGTATTATTAAAAGGAACTTATGTAGATAATGAAGGTGAAGAAAAAAATATAGAAAAAGAAATTGTTGTAAATGTAAAATTAACAGGAGAATATGAAGCACAGTTAAGTCAACAACCTAATTCATATGTGATATTTAATGACGGCAATAGTGAAAAAGCTTTGGTAAGTGTTAAAGTTATGTCTGATTTAAAAGAGACAGAAAATAAATTACCTATTAAAGATTCAAAATTAGAAATAGAAGTACCAAAGTTAAATGGAATACAGCCAGAAGATGTTAGAGTGTTGGCTAATAGTACAGAATCTACAAATGGTAAAACTATAGAAGAAATAAAACAGGAAGATAATAATACAAATTTTGATAAGGAAAATGCTATATTAACAATAGAAACTGAAAACAAAGAAGAAGATGGTAAGGTATGGAATGGCAAAGGGACTGACGAATATATAATTACATACATATATCCAATAGAAGCAATAGATGAAAGTGGAGAAAATACATTAACATCAACAATAAAGGCAGAAATGGAAATGTATAATGGAGATAAAATACAAGGGCAGACACAAGGAAACATTTTATTAAGAGAACAATTTGGACAAATGGTATCATTAACATTAGGTACTTTAGAGAGTAATATAAATAAAGGAAAGATGTATGCAAATTCACAAAGAGAAGAAAAAGAATATGAAACAATATATAATATGGAAATAAAAGCAAATATTGAAGAAAAGAATTTTATAGATGGAATAAGAATAAGTGATTTAGGAGAAAGTTTTGAAGATATAAATGGAAATAAATATGCTACAACAATAGGAGATCAAACATATACATATTATAAAAAAATAAAAGTAAGTAAAACAAATTTTGAAGAAGTTCTGGGGATAGATGGAAAAATAACAATATATGATGAAAATGGAAATATATTAGGAGAAATAAATAAAGATACAAAGCTAGAAAATGAAAGATATGTATTCGAAGGCTTAGCAGAAAATGTGGGACATATAACATTAGAAACAACAAAACCAGTAAAAGAAGGAACAATAAGTATAGAATACGAAAAAGCAATAAGAAAAGATTTACCATATTCAAAAGAACAATTAAGAAATTTTGTAAAATTTAGTGTAAGTGCAAATATTGTAGAAAAACAAGGTGAAAATTATGTTCAAGTTGAAAATGAATCAAGCAGTATAAAATTAGAAGAAACAAATACAAAGGCAAATATTCAAATAAACAAAGATACATTATCAACAATAGTAAATAATGAAAATGTAGAAATAAAAATAGAATTAGATAATAATAGAGAAAATACAGACCTTTATATAAATCCAGTATTTAGAATAGAACTACCAGAATATATAGAAGATATAAATGTAAAAGAAGCAAATGTTTTATTTGATGATAATTTAAAAATAGTAGGAATACAAAAATATAATGATAATGGAAGAATATTATTAGAAATAGCATTAGAGGGTGTACAAGATGGATTTAGTAATGGAACATTCACAAATGGAACAAACATAGTTTTAAATACTGATATAAAAGCAAAGTTATTAACACCAAATAAAACAGAAGAAGTAAAATTATATTACTATAATTCAAATGCTATAAGTTATGAAGAAACAACACAAATGTGGAATCAAGAATTAGGAACAAGTCAGACAGAAATAGAATTTTCAGCACCAGTAGGAATGCTTGCAGTAAACAGTATAACAAATTATGAAGATACAGGAAAAAGTATAATTTCAGTAGAACAAGGTAAAGTGGAAGATAAGATAGAAATTTATGATGAAGCAAAGATAGCAAAAATGAATATGATGATTATAAACAATACTGAAAATACAGCTAACAATATAATTGCAATAGGAAGAATACCTTTTAAAGGCAATAAAACTATAGAAAGTAATACTGATTTAGGAACAACTATAGATACTATTCTAAGGAGTCAAATTACTACAGTTGGAAATAGTATAGAAGGAATGAAGATATATTATTCAGAAAATGGTGATGCAACAGAGGATTTAAGTAATGTACAAAATGGATGGCAAGAAAATCCTACAGATTTTACAAAAATAAAATCATATATGATTGTTTTAGAAAATTATGAAATGAAAGCAGGAGAAATGATTGAATTGTCATATGATTTTGAAATACCTGCAAATCTAGAACATGAAAATAGTTTATATGGAACTTTTGAAGTAAAATGTACAGAAAATTCAAGCGTTGGTGCTAATAATGTAGTAAGTGAGGCAGATATAGTTGGTTTAACAACAGGTGAAGGTCCAAAAATAAATGTAGAACAAAAAATATCAGTAGGTGAAGGACAACCTATTCAAGAAGGACAAATTATAAAATATACAATAAATATAACTAATACAGGAAAAAATCAAGTAGAAGATGTATATGTAAAAGATTATATTCCAGACTTTACTAGATATGCTGTATATCAAGAAGGTTCAGGAAGTTATGGTGAAGTACAAAGTGGATATACTTATCCAGAAACAAAAGTAGAAAATGGAAAAAATTATATAGACTGGAATATAGAAAAAATTGAAGTTGGTCAAACTGTAACACAAGAATTTGAATTACTAGTTGAAAAATTACCAACGTTACAAAGATATTATGAAGATAATTTACAAAACTTTGGTAAAGCACCAGGATATTCTTTAATACAAGAAAATGGAGAATATTATCTATGTGAAGTTGATGCAGATGCTAATATTGTTAATTCAGAAAAAGTAACTGAAGTGCCAGGGACAACTGCAGTTAACACTATTGAATTGACTGCAAAAGATTTAGCAAAAGAGTTAACAAATTCTAATGAGGGAAATAAGATTGAGAAATCATATTTTGATATAAATGAAAGAACAAATATAGATAAGAATACACTTGTTAAAGAAGGAGAAGAATTAATTTATACTATAGATATTAAAAATACAAGTGAAGATGTAGAAAATAATGTAGTTGCACAAAAGGTTTTACCAGATGGAACAGAATACAAAGAGGCATATATACAAGAATATAATGAACAATCACAAGCATGGGAAAATAGAATAAGTGCAGAATATAATGCAAGTACAGGAAGAATAGTATGGAATTTAGGTACAATAAATAGTCAAGAATCAAAAAGAATTAGATTAGTTGTTACAGCAGCAAAATTACCAGATGGAACATCTTATAAAGATATAATAACAACTACTACAGTTTATGCAGATGGTATAAGTAATCATGTTTCAGAAGAAACAATAAATACTGTAGCAAAACCTGTTATTGAAACAAATATATCAAGCGATATTTCAAAAGAATATATGGCAGAAGGAGATAGAATTACATATACAATAACAGTAAAAAATACAGGTAGATTAGATGCAGGAAATTTAAAAATAGAAGATATTTTACCTGATGATTTAAGATTTATCAGTGGCTCATATGAAATTAATAATGGACAAAATGGAAATTTAAATGAGTATAATAACAAAGTTGAATTATATGCTAATATTTTAGCTGGAGGAGAAATAAATTTAACAATAGTAGCAGAAGCTAAGAATTTACCAAATGACGTAGATGAAAGACAAATAGTAAATTATGCAACAGTATCAGGTGATAATTTTGAAACAGTAAAAACAGCAGAATTAACAAATATCATAGAACAGTCAGCAACATTACCAAATCCACCAGATGAGTCTGGAACTGGTGATAATCAAAATGGTAATTTAGGCGGAGATAATCAAGATGGAACATCGGTAACAGATAAAAAATATAGAATAAGAGGAACTGTTTGGGTAGATGCTAACGAAAATGGAACAAGAGAAAATACAGAAGAAGTATTAGGTGGAGTAACAGTAATGTTAGTAGATGCAAATACAGGTAATATATTACAAGATGAGAATGGTAATATAAGAAGAATAATAACTGCAAATGATGGAACATATGTATTTGATAACTTAGATACAGGAAATTATATGGTTGTATTCCAATATGATACTAATATTTATGGATTGACAGATTATAATAAAACAGGAGTAAATGAAGGACAAAATTCAGATGTTATTGAAAGTACCATGACAGAAAATGGAGAGACTAAGACAATTGCGGTAACAAATGCAATAAGAATAACAGATAGTAGTTATGCTAATATAGATATGGGACTAGTATATAAAAATAAGTTCGATTTAAAAATAGATAAATATGTAACAAAGATAACTGTTCAAAACAAAGATGGAGTGAAAACATATAATTATAATAATAGTAAATTAGCAAAAGTTGATATAACAGCAAAGAAAATAGCAGGATCAACTGTAATTATCGAATATGGAATAAAGGTAACAAATGAAGGAAATACAGAAGGATATGCAAAAAACATTGTAGACTATAAACCAACCGATTTAGAGTTTAAAGCAGATTTAAACCCAACATGGTATGCAGGAAATGATGGAAATGTATATAGTAACGAATTAGCAAATACAGTAATAAAACCAGGAGAAACTAAAGAAATAAAATTAGTATTAACAAAAGAAATGACAGAAACAAATGCAGGTGTATCAAATAATAGAACAGAAATATATGAAGACTATAATGATTATGGAATGAAAGATTTAGATTCAATAGTAAAAAATAATGCACAAGGTGAGGATGACTTAAGTAGTGCAGACGTAATTATAACAGTATCAACAGGAGGAGCTGTGGCATATACATGTGGAACAATAATTGTTTTATTACTAATGTTAGCAACATTATATATAATAAGAAAGAAAACTGCGAGATATTATAATTAAGGGAGGTGGAAATAGTATGAAAAAGAAGATATCAATAGTAGTAATTGCTATTGTAGTTATAGGAATTGTTTTAGCAGTTAATATGAATAAAAGTGAGGCTTTGGAAGAAGAAGTGCTAGATCCAGGATATGTCCAAAAAGATTTAACATCTACTAGTGTAGCAGAAAGCAATACATTAAATGGTAGAGAATTTACACAAGGTGGGTATTTATCTTTTGAAGAATACAATCAAACAAAAGAAGCTTTTTGTAAGGAACATGGACAACGTCTAACAGGTGAAGAAAATACTAGAGTTCAAATAGGCAGTATAGATCAAAAAGTAATTGATCCACAACAAGGACAAACAATAAGATTAGATGGAGATCCAGGAACAAGTGGAACAAAAAGTGAATCCCTTGCAAAATATACTAGTGTTATTAGAAAAAAAGCTGGTGTAGATAGTGATTGGGCAATGGCATATGTAATGGAAAAGTTTCCTAATAATATAGATCATCTAAATGGTGAGACACAAAATGCTATGTGGGGAACTTTAGGACAAGCACAGTTTAATGAATTAGCAGAAGAAGCAATGGCTTTTCAAGAATATAAACAAAGAGTGCAAAATTCAGGAGGATTTAAAGGACAATATAAAATAGATTTAAGTACAGTATCATTTGATGAAACAGCTGATGAAATTATAGTAGGACCATTATCTGTAAAATATGAAAGAGGTTTCGCAAAAATAGGAAGTAGACCAAAGGTAGATTTTGGTGGTATTAAAGAGATAAAATTATATGATCAAGATGGTAGAGAAATAGATAAAAGTATATGGAAAATAACTTATGATGCAGAACATAAAAATACAAGAAAAGAAAGATTAGCAGGTGACGAAGATTATGGTACAACTGGTAGTGAATTTTTCAACTATCCATATAGTGGTGAGGAGTTTAATATAGTATTAAATGGAACTAAGTGTAAAGAATATGGAATAACTAAAATTACTAGAGCAGATGTGATTTTATATGATACTAATATTGTGGCAGATTATCAAGATATGTCTGGTGTTTATAAAGATGTGTACTGGGATGTACAATATGATTCTTCAATATGCCATCCACAAACAGAGTATGATCCAATTACAGGAACTAATAGAGTAATACCATGTGAACACGGATATACTTCTTCACATGAGGTAAGAACAAATTATAGAATAGTAGCCAATGTTACAGAATTATCACCACAGAAAATTATGATGGTTCTTAAGGTAGAAAAAACAGTAGATACTGGTATTCTTGAACTTACACCAGAACCACCAAGATATACAACACCAATAACACCATTGCCAGCTATTCCAACTATTATAAGTTGGCCAGGATATCCAAGTTATCCAAATTTCCCATGTTACCCAGATTGGCCAGACTGGCCAGATTATCCAGATTGGCCTGATTGGCCAGACGAACCTGAGGAACCAGATATAAGTTTAACAATTAAATTATCAGGTGTTGTTTGGGAAGATACTCAAACTGGAAAAGAAAGTGAATATGATGGAATGATTGGCAATCAAAACGATGGAACCCCAGAAAAGGGTGTACCTAATGTAAAAGTTACATTGTATAAAGCTGGAACAAAAGAACTTGCAGAGGCTAAAGAAAATCCAGTATATACTAATGAAGATGGTGAATATTATTTTACAAGAGTTCCTATGGGAAAATATGAAGTAGAGTTTGAATATGATGGTATGACATATACAACTACAAAAGCTTTTGCAAATGGAAGTGTAGAAGATTATAAAAATAATCCAGATGATACAAAATATGTTGTAGATTCTAAAACAGAAGAAACACAAGAGGCCAGAACAACATTTAATAATAAATTCTATGAGATAAGTGGAGATACTACTACAGCTACTACTTCAGGAAAGAGTTACGGCTCAGCAAGAGATGCAAATGGAAATAAAACAGCAGACTTAGAATATATAACAGAAAATGGAGTTTCTAAATTAGTAACAACAGATACAAATGGTTATGTAAAACCAGAATTTGCAATAACAGCATCAACTGCTACAATGGATTTAGCATATCCATTTAAAGAAAGATATACAAATAATGAAGAAGATAAACTTATTGATAATAATGTTTATGAAGCAAATTACAAATATATGAATTATATAAACTTGGGATTAAAGAGAAGACCAGAAGCAGATTTAGCAGTTTCTAAAGATGTAAGTACAGCTACTTTAACTATCAATAAAAAAGAAATGACTTATAAATATAATTCTAGAGCTGGATTAGATGGTTTTGATATAACTGTTAAAACTTCTCCAAGTTATAATAATACTTACTATAATAGAGAAATATATAAATCAGATTATAATTACAGAATTGATGATTATAAAAATAATACATTAAATGTTTCAGGAGCAGAGTTGAAGGGAACAAAGACAGAAGAGCAAGAGTTAAAAACATTTGTAACATATAAGATGACAATAAGAAATCAAAGTGGAATACCTGCTACAGTTGTTAATGAATTGGTTGATTATTATGATAATACATATAATTTAGTATCAGAAGATGTTCATATGGATATACAAAATGCAGATGGAGTTGAAGAAAAAGGTAAATTAGTTGCAAGAAAATCATATTATGAAACAACAAATGGACAATCAGGAACAATAAATTGGAGTGATACAGGAAAATATCAAACTGATACAGATAAGGCAGGGACAGAATTAAATGTGATGTACACAACAGACTTAAAAGATGTTGTATTACAATCTGGTGAAGATATGTACATATATGTTACTTTTGAAGTAAATAAAGATGCAAATAGAGCAATAATGTTAGGCGAAAAGAGTAACTTTATTGAAATAAATAGCTTCTCAACTTTTGAAAGTGGCTCAGGAAAGAATACACCAACAGGACAAGTAGATAGAGATTCAGCACCAGGAAATTTAAATCCTTATGATACAGCTACAATAGAAGACGATTCTGATTCAGCACCAACTATTAATATTAAAATCGCAGAAGGTGCAGAAAGAACAATGAATGGTATTGTTTGGGAAGATGAAAGAACAGAGGAGTTATCTACAGGTCAAGTTGTTGGAGATGGCTTAATGGATAATAATGAAAATAAAGTAAATGGAGTTACAGTTCAATTAGTTGAATTAGTAGATGCAGCAGATGGTAATCAGTATGAATATATTTGGAGAGAAATGTCAACAGGTGAAAATGGATACAAATATGTAGATAGTAACGGTCAAGTATTATCAGGACAATGTGGTGAAGTAATGGAAGGTTCTGTACAAAATGAAATAGGACAATACATATTTAGTAACTATATACCAGGAAATTACATTGTAAGATTTAAATATGGTGATACAGAAAAAACATTATTACCAGAAACAAATGGAAAATCATATAATGGACAAGATTATAAATCAACAGCATATCAAAGAGGAGAAAATATAAATAATGAATGGTATGACTTATCAAATACTGAATTAATGGATTCAAGAGTTTCAGATGCTAAAGATAATGAAGCTAGAAGATTACAAGTTATAAATTATTCTAAAGTAATGAAATTTAATGTTGCAGATGTATTATATTCAGTAGAAAATAATAAGACTGATTTATATGATGATTTTATTAATAATACTTGGATGTATGCAGATACAGCAAAATTAAAAATACAAGTAGAATATGATAGAACAGAAGCAAATGGTTCAGATGAATTTGACTATAATGTAAGAAATATAGATTTTGGTATTGAAAACAGACCTGTAAATGATGTTGAATTAGATAAAGATATTATGGGAATTAAAGTAACATTAGCAGATGGAAATACTATTATAGACACAGAAAATGGTATTAATAAAAATGTTAACTGGGTAGCAAATAATGATACAACACAAGGAAAAATCCATGTATATCTTGATGAAGAGTTAATGCAAGGTGCAAATATTGAAATTAGATACAGAATTACTGTTAAAAATAATGGAGAAATAGATGTTACAGGAGCAAATGATAATAGTGTTGGTGAGACATATTACACAGGTAAAGCAAGTGATTCAGATAGAATTGTAACAACATCTATAGACAAGATTATAGATTATGTAGATAATAGTTTAGTATTTAAAGAAGATTTAAACCCAGGATGGAAATTGATTGAAAATACTGATCTAAAGAGTGTTGATGAAATGAAACAAAATGGATATTTGGATAATAATTTAAGTGTTGCTTATAAAAATATCAAAAATGAAGAAAAACCAGTAAGTCAAATAATTGTAAACGATACATTAGCAGATGATCCATTAACACCAGGACAATCAGCAAGTGTAGAATTAGTTCTAACTAAGACAATATCTTCAGCTGATGAGTCAGATGATTTATCTTATAACAATGTTGCAGAAACAATACAATTTACAAACTTAGTTGGTAGAAAAGATGATATACCAGGAAATAAAGCACCATATGAAGCAGTACCAGGAGAAAATGATTCTGATTATACAGAAGAGGTTATCATTACACCTCCAACTGGTGAAAATAGATCAACAGTATATATTATTTCAGCAATCGTTATATTAGTTGTAATTGCAGGAGTTGCAGTATTTGTAATAAGAAGAAATAAAAAAGAATAAATAAATAAAAAAACTTTGCACTACAATTTGTAGTGTAAAGTTTTTTTGATTAAAATATTTGTATATGGTATAGTTATATTGGTGATGATTAGATGGAAAAAATACTTAGTTTTATAGTTAATGAAAATAAAGAATTATTATTGTTAAAAGGAAGTCCTAATGATCCTCAATTTAGAAAATCTTTATGGTATGTTGTAACAGGAGGTTGTGAAGCAATAGATAAATCTAAAGAAGATACTGTAAAAAGAGAAATAAAGGAAGAAACAAATTTAGATACACAAAAAGTAATATATTTAAATTGGATATTAAAATATAAGTCTTTGGGTAGAGAGTGTGTTGAATATGTATATATTACATTTGTTAAAAATACAAATATTATACTTAATGAAGAAAGTATAGGTTATAAATGGTGTGATATAGATGATTTTATCAAACTAATAGATTGGTTTGGAGATAAAGTGATTTTGAGAAAAGTTTTGGACAAGGCAATAAATGGAGAGTTATTTTTTAATAAAGAACAAGTAGAGACATTTAGATAAATAATTAAACAAGCCAGTAAAAAGATAATATATTAATATTTCAAAATTTTTCGGCTCAATACAGAAATATAAGAATTTCTAAAATCATTTTATGGCACCCTTTCAAAGATTTTCTTCGAAAACTTCGAACATTTTCCATAAAATAATTAAAGAAATTCTAAATTTCTTCCAATCACATTCAAAATTTGTTCAATATTAATATATTATCTTTTTTACTTACTCTATAAATTTGAAATAGATACTATTTATATATAGGAGGTAAATAAAAATGAACTTTATGATTAGTACAGCAAAAATAGATGATATAGAAGAAGTAAATAATATGCTTACAAATTTAATACAAGATGAGAGAAGAAAATATGATAGTAATATAAATGAAAATTATAAGGTACATAATTTTTACAATCAATTTATTATGAGAAAAATAATATAAAATTTATAGTAATAGTAAATAAAAAGGAGATTTTTTATGAAGAAAAATAACGAAGTAACATTAAGAATAAAAGGAGATTTAGAGAATTTTAAGAAGAAATTAATTGAAAAAGGATATGAAGAATATGACCACTTTATTTTAGATGATATATTTATGATTCCCAATAATCTAAAAATAGAAGAAATGAGTACAAGAGAAATTATTTCAAAAGCTGTAATAATTAGAAAAGTTGAAGTTATAGATAAAAGAGAAATAAAACAAGATTTGGTTTACAAAATAAAAAAATTCAATAATAAAGGCGAAATATTAGAACAGACAAGTATCAGATTAAAGATTTTGGATTGTGAGGATGCAGAAAAATTTATGACTGCTATAGGGTATAAAAGAATAATGAATATAATAGAAGAAGACTACGAGTATACAAAAGATAATTTTTATTTAACCACTAAGGATATTAAAGATGGAGATAAATTAATTGAAGCAGAAACTCAAATTAATGATAGCAATTATGATACAATAGATAAGATAAAAAAGAAATTAATAGAAGAAAATATTCCATTAGATAATGGTAAAAGAAGTTGGAGAAGGTGCGATTATATGTATGTATGATAAAATAGTTAATTTGGATGAAAAAAACAAAGTAATTCCATATAGATATTTATAAATAAAAAGAACAAGCTTTATATGCTTGTTTTTTGTTAACTTGAAATTATTGAGAAAAAGTAGTATTATAAATAAGTAAAATTATATTTAAAGGAGAAAAAATTTTGAGAAAAGTTATATTTACAAGTATTATAATGATATTTTTGCTTTTGGTATTAACTGGATGTGGTAGTCAAAAAGAGGAAAATAGTTCATTTAGTGTTGTTACATCATTTTACCCAATGTATATAATAGCAATTAATTTATGTGATGGTATTGATGTTAATGTAGAGAATATGACAGATACATCTGTTGGATGTTTACATGATTATACTTTACAAACTAAAGATTTAAGAAAAGTAGAAAATGCAGATATGTTTATTATAAATGGATTAGGTGTTGAAAATTTTATAGATAAAATTACAGAAAATAGAGAAAACTTATATATATCAGATACATCTAAAGCAGATTTATATTTAATTCAAGATGAGAATGAAACAAATGGACATGTATGGAATAATACAGAAAATTATATTAAACAAATTGAAATAGTAAAAGAAGATTTAGTGAAAAATAATCCAGAAAATAAAGATAAATATGAACAGAATGCAGAAGAATATACTAATAAAATAAAAGAATTAGAAAATAATAGATTTAAATCACAAGAAAGAAAATATGTAGTTTCTTGCAATGAAGCATTAGAATATATATTGGATGAGGCAAATTTGGAAGTAATACCAGTGTATACAGAGCATGAAGAAAGTACTTTATCTGGTAATATGCTGTCAGATATTATTAATGAAGTAAAAGATAAAAATATTAATGCAATATTTATAGATAAAGATGATGATAGAACAAATGCTGAATTAATAGCAAAAGAGACTAATGCACAAATATATGTATTAGATTCTGGACTTTCAGGAGAGCTAGATAAAAATGCATATATAGATACTATGAATAAGAATTATGATGTATTAAGAGAGGCAATAAAATAATAGACTTTTTAGAACAAGAGGTGAATGTTTTGGAAAAGAGTTCATCATGTGGATTTCATTGTATAAAAATAAAAGATATTGGTGTAAAATTAGGCAAAGATGAGATTTTAAAGAATGTAAGTATACATATTCATTGTGGAGAATTAACTGTTATTATAGGACGAAATGGTGCAGGTAAAAGTACTTTATTAAAGGCGATACTAGGAGAAATTAAACATACAGGGACAATAGAATTTTTTGATATAAAACAGGAGAAATATGAAAATTTAAAAATAGGATATGTACCACAAAGTATAAACGTAGAAAAACACATGCCTACTACTGTATATGATTTTGTAGCTGCAATTATATCAAATAAACCAATTTGGCTAAAAAAATATAAAGATGTATATGAGAAAATAAAGGAACATTTAAAAATATTCCAAGCAGATAGTTTAATAGATAAAAGTATAGGAGATTTATCAGGAGGAGAATTGCAGAGAGTTTTATTATCTGTAGCTACAATTGATAATCCTAATTTATTAATTTTAGATGAACCAGTTTCAGGGATAGATAGAAATGGAATTAAAGAATTTTTTAATTTAGTTGATGTATTAAAAAAAGAATATGATATGGCTATTATACTAGTTTCTCATGATTTTAATTTAGTGAAAAAATTTGCAGATAAAGTAGTTCTTTTAGATAAAACAATCATAAAACAAGGTACACCAGATGAGATTTTTTCAAGCAAGGAATATAAAGAAAGATTTGAAGATTAGTTAAAAATAAGGGTGAAATTATGGAAGTAATATATAATATACTTGAGACATTATTACCATTTGATTTTATAACTTATGATTTTATGAAAAATGCTCTTATAGCAATTGTTTTATTAAGCCCATTATTTGCTATTTTGGGTACAATGATTGTTAATAATAAAATGGCATTTTTTTCTGATGCATTGGGACATTCAGCTCTTACAGGTATAGCAATAGGAATGCTTTTTGGAATATCTAATAATATAGCAATGATAGTTTTTGCAATTATTTTTTCTATATTATTGAATTTAGTAAAACATAAGACAGCATATGGAGCAGATACAATCATTAGTGTATTTTCATCTATAGCGATTGCACTAGGATTAGCTATTTTGGCTGGCGTAGGTAATTTCAATAAATATTCTTCATATTTAATAGGAGATATTTTAGGAATAAGTCAAGAGGAAATTATTTATCTTGCAATTGCTTTTGTGGTTATATTATTAGTCTGGATTTTTTTGTTTAATAAAATTCATACTATTAGTATAAATACAAGTATTGCAAAAAGCAAAGGGATTAATGTATTATTAATAGACAATATTTTTGTTATATCAATTGCAATTATTGTTATGTTATCTATAAAATGGATAGGAATATTATTAATTAATTCACTATTGATATTACCTGCTGCAAGTAGTAGAAATATTGCCAAAAATATGAGACAGTATCATTTATTTGCAATTATTATTTCATTAGTTTCTGGCATAGCGGGGATATTAATATCTTATTATATTAATGTTCCAACAGGACCTGCAATTGTAATTTTATCTGGAGTATTTTACTTCATAACATTTATATTAAAAGATAAAGTAAAAGGATAATAAGGTGGTAAAAAATGTTTGCATATGTAAAAGGTGTTTTAGAAAGTATAAATGAAAATTATATAGTTATTGATGTAAATGGAATAGGGTATAAAATTTTTATGCCTAATAGTGGAATTAATAAGTTACCAGAGATAGGAGAAATTGTAAAAGTACATACATATTATTATGTAAGAGAAGACAATATAAGTCTTTATGGATTTAATACACAGGAAGAATTAAAAATGTTTGAATTATTAATATCTGTTAGTGGAATAGGAACAAAATCAGCATTAGCTATTTTGTCTGAAATAAGTCCATCTTCTTTTGCATTGTCTGTAATATCTGGAGATGTAACAGCATTAGTAAAAATTCCGGGAATTGGTAATAAAACTGCACAGAGAATGATTTTGGAATTAAAAGATAAATTAAAGACTGAACAAGCAATTACAAAAAATAGTATAAAAAATGCAGATATAGGGTATAGCAATAATCAGGATAGTATATCAGAGGCATCATCTGCACTTCAAGTATTAGGTTATACAAAAAAAGAAGTTGATAAAGTGTTATCAAGTAATGATTTTAATGGTTTATCTATTGAAGAGATAATAAAAGAAGCTTTAAAAAAATTATCAAATTAGAGGTGAATTATGGATTTAAGTAAGCCATTAGCGTATAGAGTAAGACCAAAGAAAATGGAAGATTTTATTGGTCAAGAACATGTTTTAGGTAAAGATAAAATTTTATATAGGACAATTAAAGCAGATAGATTATCAAGTATTATATTGTGGGGACCAACTGGATGTGGTAAAACATCACTTGCAAAAGTTATAAGTGAGACAACTAAATATAAATTCTATCAAATAAATGCTGTTACAGCTGGTATTGCTGATATAAAAAATTGTATTGAAGAAGCTAAAAATTTATTTATTAATCCAAATGGAAAATGCATTTTATTTATAGATGAGATACATAGATTCAATAAATTACAACAAGATGCATTGTTACCATATGTAGAAGATGGTACTATAATTCTTATTGGAGCTACAACAGAAAATCCATATTTTGAAGTTAATAAAGCTTTAATATCAAGGTCTATGGTTATTAAGTTAGAGCCATTACAAAATAAAGATATTGTTAAGATATTAAAAAATGCAATTAATAGTGAAGATGGACTAGGTAGTTATGATATTAATATTTCAGATAATACACTTGAAGCTATTGCTGAGATTTCTGGAGGAGATGTAAGAACTGCATTAAATGGATTAGAAGTGGCTGTTTTGACTACTGAATGTGATGAGAATGGAATAATTAACATAACAGATGATATTATTGCAGAGTGTTTTAATAAAAAGAAAATTCAATTCGATAAAAAAGGAGATAGTCATTATGATAATATTAGTGCTTTTATAAAATCAATGCGAGGTAGCGATCCAGATGCCACGGTATTTTATTTAGCAAGAGCCATTGCAGGTGGGGAAGATCCTGTTTTTATTGCAAGAAGGATTGTAATATGTGCTTCAGAAGATGTAGGACTTGCAAATCCAAATGCATTGGTTGTAGCAAATTCTGCAATGCAGGCTGTTAGGTATATTGGTATGCCAGAAGCTAGAATTATATTGTCAGAAGCGGCGATTTATGTTGCAAAGTCAAAGAAATCTAATGCTGCATATATGGCTATAAATAATGCAATAGCAGATGTGAATTCTAAAAATACTGGTACTATTCCAATGCACATTAGAAATGCACCTGTTGAAGGTATGAAAGCACATGGATATCATGAAGGATATAAATATCCACATGATTATCCAGGTCATTATGTAGAGCAACAATATTTACCAGATGAAATGATAGGTACAGTGTATTATAAGGAAGATTAGAAATTATAATGAGTAGTTACTAAAATTAGGAATAAAATATAATGAAATTGGAAAAATATAATATATATTATATTTTTGGAGTCATTTTTATTCTATGTTAAAAAAAATTATAATAGGTTTTATAGCGGGTATAATAAGTGGTTTTTTTGCATCAGGTGGTGGATTGATTTTAGTACCTGCTTTTGTTTATTTTTTTAAACTAAATGAAAAACAGTCAAGAGCAACGTCTATTTTTGCTGTTTTACCTATGGTTATTATTAGTGGAATTTTATATAATAGCGGAACTGATTTTGATTGGACAATGGGAATTAAATGTGCTATAGGTGGAATTATAGGAGGATCTATAGGAGCAAAACTATTAAATAAAGCTGCTCCTATTATATTGAAGATTTTATTTATAATTTTTTTATTATATATATCAATAAGGATGATAATTAAATAAATATTATAGGAGAATTTATGATTGAGATAATAGCTGGAATAGTTTCAGGAGTTGTTAGTGGTGCAGGTATGGGAGGAGGAACTATTCTTATTCTAATTTTAAGTAATTTTATGGGGGTTGATCAACATTTAGCACAAGCTGCAAATTTAATATTTTTTATTCCTACATCGATAGTAGCAATAATTATAAATTTCAAGCAAAAATTAATTGATTATAAATTAGGAATTATTATAGGAATAGTTGGTTCTATTGGTGCTTTTATTGGAGCGAAGCTAGCTCTTAATATTAATTCTAATGATTTAAAAAAGTATTTTGGAATTTTTTTGTTACTAATAGCTTTTTATGAAATATATAATACTTTTTGTAAGTATAAAAAAGAAAAAAATACAAATAATACTATTGATTAAATATTATAGGAGGAGATTATGAATATGAAATTTGTTAAAGGTATGGTTGTAGGAACATTATTATCTGCTGGAATTGTTATGATGTATAATGATGGAATGGATAAAAATAGAAAAAAGATAATGAAAAAAGGAAAACAATTAGTTAGAAAATTAGGTATGATGTAGTAAAGCAAAGAAGTCAGATAGAAAATACTGGCTTCTTTGTTTTTAACTTATGATTATTAAATAATTATCTATAAAAATTCTTACAATTGGGTCTATACTCTTGATAACATTCTTTTTTGCAATTTGGTTTATAGTCGTGTTTGCAATCATCTTTATGCTCAGGTTTGCACTCTGGCTTATAATCTTGCTTGCAGTCATCTTTATGCTCAGGTTTACATTCAGGTTTGCAATCTTTTTTGCAATCATCTTTATGCTCAGGTTTGCACTCTGGCTTATAATCTTGCTTGCAGTCATCTTTATGCTCTGATTTTTTATTACATTTATGACAACAATTATTAGATGATTCTATTGTAAAATCACAACAATCTATATCTACACCTTTAAGACATTCAGCCTCATGTTTACATTTTGCACATATTTTTACATGTTTTACTTTATTTACCCATATATTTACTTCATATGATTTATTAGGGCATAAAGGTCCAAATACAAATTCACCATCATCATTTGTGAAAGTATGAGCAACAGGTTTTCTTTCTTCTTTTCCACATTTGCAATCAACTTCTATAAGTTTTACAACTGCATTACATATTGGTTCTTTATAGCAATCTTTTATAACTCCATATACAACATTTCTATTGTCTTCTGGTAATGTTATATCTATATCAAATTGCTTACCACTTGTAACTAAACCATCTACATTTACTATTGGGCATATTTTTTTATCAAAATCCATTTAAATCATTCCTTTATATTATTTTTTTAAGCAATAGCCTAATATATAATATGGTTATATGAAGAAAGTTGTTACAAAATGTAGAATATAGTCGATGAAAAATGCTTTACAATATATGTAAAGTGTTGTAAAATAATTTACATTAAATCAAAAATTGCAATTTTTATTTAAATTTATGTCGATATAAATTTTATTTCAAATTTTATTATTTCTAATAAAATCCAAATAATATAAAAATTAATAGGAGGAATAATAGTGTTTATTAATTGCACTAGAAGAAATGTGAATGCTATAAGTATTTTAATTACTTTTATAGCTTTTATGATTATGGATTTAATTTGTATTAATTTTGTAAATAGTACAAGTTTAAATAATCATAATTTAGAAAAACGGTGATAAAAGTACAATTTTAATTGATAGTGTGAAAATAGATAATATTAAAAATTATACTTTACCAAATGGAGATACAATATGGTCTTTAAAAATTCCAAAGATTAATTTAAAAGCGTTAATATCAGAAGGAACAGAAGATGAAGTCTTATGTAATTATATTGGACATTTTTCTAATACTGGAATTTTAAATGGAAATATAGGACTTGCTGCTCATAATAGAGGTTATGAAAAAAATTATTTTAAAGATTTAAAAGAATTAGAAATAAATGATGAAATAATCTATGAGTATAAAAATAATAAGAAAATATATAAGATAAATAAAATAGAAGAAATAAATAGTGATGATTGGTCATTATTAAATATTTCTAGAGAAAATAAGATTACTTTAATAACATGTATAGAAAATGAACCAGATAAAAGATTATGTGTTCAAGCAGTAGAAATTAATAATGGAGGAATATGATATGAAAAAATTAATATCAATAGTTATGTTAATAATAATTGTACTAATGAATTTTAAGGGTGTAGCATATGGAAAAACAGAAATATCAGGTGCAAATGTACAATATAGCCATGATACAGGTTATCATTTGCAGTATTGGAAAAGTAGCATAAATAATTGGTCATATGTAAAAACATCATATATAGAGTATGAATATAATGGAAAAATGTATCCTGCATACTGTGCAAATAGAGATAGAATGGGAGCAGAAGTTGCAGGAAATTACGATGTAAATATATTAGATCATTTAGAAGATAATAGAATATGGAGAGTAGTAATAAATGGATATCCATATAAAAGTTATAGTGAAATGGGAGTAGAAAATGAGGATGATGCATTTGTTGCTACAAAACATGCAATATATTCTATATTATATGATATAGATGTGCGTTCGTACTATAGAGGAGGAGATGAAAGGGGTGTAAAAATAGTTGATGCCATAGATAGATTAGTAAATATAGGTAGAAATGGTACAGAAGAGTATAAGCAAATAAATATTAATATAAATAAAATAGGCGAATTTGTTGAGGATGAAATAGACAAAGATTACTATTCACAAAAATTTGTAGTAGAAAGTCCAGTTAGTATGGAACAATTTACTATAAATTTATTAAATGGGTTTACAAAAAATACCAAAATTGTTGATTTAAATAATAATTTAAAACAAATATTTTCAGCAAATGAAGAATTTAAAATTATGATACCAAAATCAGAATTGATCTATGATATTAATTTAAACATAGGTATAGATGCAAAATGTGAAACATATCCAGTTTTTTATGGTAATTCAAATAATGAACAATTGCAAAATTATATATTATCTTTTGATAAATATGGTGATGTGAGTAATAATATAGAAATTAATATAAATGTAAACAAATCTAAACTAAAAATAATAAAAAAAGATAAAGAAGATAACAATCCTATTAAAGATGTAAAATTTGAAGTGTTCTATGAAAATGGAGAAAAAATAGGGGAATATAAAACAGATGAAAATGGTGAAATAAATATTAATGGGTTAAAACCAGGAAAAGTAATTATAAAAGAAATAGAAACTAATGATGCATATATATTAGATAATACACCTAAAGAACTTGCCATAGAATATAATAAAGAATACACATTAGAAATATTTAATGAAAGAAAAAAAGGTAGTTTGAAAATAATAAAGGTAGATAAAGACAATAATAATATAAGATTACCAAATGTAGAATTTGAATTAATAGATTCAAAAGGAAATATTATAGAAAGATTAAAAACTGATTCTAATGGTGAAGCGGAAATAAAAGATATTGGTATAGGTAAATATATTTTAAGAGAAACAAAAACTAATAATTTATATAAAATAAGTTCAGATAAAAATATAACTATTGAATGGAATAAATTGTTAGAATTACAAATAGAAAATGAAAAGAAAAAAGGGCAAATTAAGGTACATAAAGTGGATGCAGAAAATAATGAATATGGGATAAAAGGTGTAGAATTTGTAATTATAAATACTGAAGGAGAAATAGTAGAAAAATTAACTACAGATGAAGAAGGATATGCTATTTCATCAAAATTACCAATAGGTGAGTATAGTATAAAAGAGACAAAGACAAATGAAAAATATATATTAAATGAGAAAATTATAGAAGTGGAAATAAAAGAAAATCAAATAAGTAAATTACAAATAGAAAATGAAAAGAAAAAGGGACAAATCGAGGTACATAAAGTAGATGCAGATAATAATGAGTATGTAATAGAAGGTGTAGAATTTGTAATTATGAATGAGAAAGGAGAAATTGTAGAGAATGTAAAAACAGATGAAAATGGATATGCAATAACATCTAGATTACCAATCGGAAAATATAGCATAAAAGAAACAAAAACAAATGAAGAATATGTATTAAATGATGAAACAATAGAAGTAGAAATAAAAGAAGATGAGATAAGCAAGTTACAGATAGAAAATGAAAAGAAAAAAGGTCAAATAGAAATACATAAAGTAGATTCAGAAAATAATGAGCATGGAATAGAAGGTGTAGAATTTGCGATTATGAATGAAAAAGGAGAAATTGTAGAGAATGTAAAAACAGATGAAAATGGATATGCAGTGACATCTAGATTACCAATCGGAAAATATAGCATAAAAGAAACAAGAACAAATGCAAAATATATATTAAATGATGAAATTATAGAAGTAGAAATAAAAGAAAATCAAATAAATAAACTACAAATAGAAAATGAAAAAGTAAAAAGAATGAAAATATTAAAAGAGTTACCAAAAACCGGAATGTAAAATTAAACGAGATTCGGCTTTTCGGATAATTGACATATAAATGTATAAAATATATAATATCAGTAAATATCGAGTGAAAGGTTGAATATTGTTTGATTATACAGATTTTAGTTTTAATTATATTAATATTATTAAATGCTTTTTTTGCAGCTACAGAAATTGCATTTATATCATTAAATGATGCAAAAATAGAAAAAAGAGCAAAAGATGGAGATAAAAAAGCTAAACAGATAGATAAAATGTTAAAAGAACCAAGTAAGTTTCTTGCTACAATACAAATAGGAATAACTCTTGCTGGTTTTCTATCTAGTGCATTTGCTTCAGATGCATTTGCAGATAAGCTTGCTCCTATGCTAGAAAATATATTTCCAATAGGAATATCTGTGTGGAAGGGTATTTCTATAGTAATTATAACAATAATATTATCTTATTTTACATTAGTATTTGGAGAATTAGTACCAAAAAGAATTGCAATGAAAAACCATGAAAAAGTAGCTAATTTAACAATTGGAATCGTAAGATTTATTTCAATAATAACAGCTCCATTTGTTAAATTACTTACAGTATCTACAAATTTTGTATCTAAGATATTTGGTGTTAATGAAAATGAAGAAGAAACTGTTACAGAAGAAGAAATAAGAATGATGGTAGATGTGGGAGAAGAAAAAGGAACTATAGAAGAGGAAGAAAAAGAATTAATTAATAATGTATTTGAATTTAATGATATAACTGTATCTGAGATAATGACACATAGAACAGATATGTATGCAATTAATATAAATGATAATATAATGGAAATGTTAAATGAATTGGATGAATATAAATATAGCAGAATACCTATTTATGAAGAAACAATTGATGATATAAAAGGTATTTTATATATAAAAGATTTATTTAAATATATTAGTATAGGTCAAAAAAATATAAATATAAGAGATGTAATGAGAGAAGCATATTTTGTTTCTCAACATAAAATGATAAATGATTTATTTAAAGAAATGCAAAAAAATAAGAAACAAATGGCTATTGTGTTAGATGAATATGGTGGAACTGCAGGAATTGTAACAATGGAAGATATAATAGAAGAATTAGTAGGAAATATTTTTGATGAATATGATGAAGTAGAAAATGAGTATGAAAAAATAGATGAAAATACTTATAGATTAAGTGGAAGTATATCAATATGTGACTTGAAAAAGATATTAAATGTTGAAATACCAGATGGAGATTATGATACTTTATCAGGATATCTTGTTGAACTATTAGATAGGATACCAAATGATGATGAAAAACCAATAATAGAAACAGAGCAAGTAACATATAAAATTGAAGAGTATGAAGATAAAAGAATATTATGGGTAAAAGCTTGTAGAAATAATACACAGAATAAACATACTGAGGATTAAATTAAGAAAAGAGGGTATTACGATGAAAAAAAACAGAGTAAAATTAATTATTATATTATTAATAATAATTGCAATAATAGCAGTTGCAATTGGAATTTGGTTATCATACAAAAATAGTAGAGATTATGATATTCCTAATATTTCAGAAGAAAAATATTTTTTATTATATGAAAATGGAAAATATGGTGTTATAGATGCAAATGGAGATATTATAGTAGAAGTAAATTATGATGAAATTCAAATACCAAATCCTACAAAACCAGTATTTTTATGTATGAATGAAAATAAAATAAATATTTATAATGAAAAAAAAGAGAATATTTTTAATGAATATAATAATGTACAAGCAATAGAAATTCAAAAAAATACTGGATCAAATAATTTTGATACATCTTGTTTAAAATACGAAGAAAATTCTAAATATGGGCTTATTAGTTTTGATGGGAAAAAAATAACAAAAGCTATTTATGATGATATAAAAAGCTTAAACAATAAAGAGGGAGAATTTTTAGTAAAAAAAGATGATAAATATACAGTTTTAAATTTAAAAGGTACAAAAATGATAAAGGATTATTATGACAATGTAACTGGTGATGGATACTATAATGAAAACTATAAAAAAGCTGGATATATTACTGAAAATAATGTAGAAAATAAATTGAAATATGGATATATAAATTATGAAGGCAAAACTTTAATTAAATCTAATAGTTATGATGAGATAAAAAGAATAAATGAAATAAAAGATGATGAAAATGTATATTTAATTGTTAACTTAGATAATAAATATGGAGTGTTAAAAAATGATGAACAAATAATTGAATGTAAATATGACAATATAGAGTATAATGAAGAAACAGAACTTATAAAAGTAAGAAATGAAGGAAAATATGGAGTATATAATTTAGATGGAAATGAAATAGTTCCAGTTGAAAATATAGATATAGTTTTTAGAGGAAAAAGGATAACTGCTAAAAAGACTAATAATACAATAGAATATGATTTACAAGGTAATGAAATTAAAGATAATAAATACAAGATGATACTAAGTACAGAGAATCCGGAATATAGTATAACTGTAACTAAAGATAATAAATATGGTGTTATAAATACTAATGGAACAGAGGTTGTAGAAAATAAATATTCATATTTGAAATATTTAGATAATAATTATTTTGCAATATATAGTGATGATAACAAAATTGGAATAATAGATAATAACGGTTCTGTTATTTTAGAACCTAAATATGATGTTGTTCAAGAAATTGAAGGTAGTAATTTAATACAAGTAAGTATGTTAGAAAATAATTTATTAGAAATATATTCTAAAGAAAATATGAAACAAATAATATCAATCGAAAATGCAGAAATGTATCAATATGATAACTATATAAGAATAGTATCAGAAAATGAATTAGAGTATATTAATTTTAATGGTGATATTATATCTGCAAAAGATGTATTTAAAGATGCTAAAATATTTCCAATAATAGAAGATGGAAAATGGGGATTTGAAGATATAGACGGAAATATAAAAATTCTTCCAACATACGATAAATTTCTAGATTTTAATAAATATGGATATGCATCTATACAAAAAGATGGATTATGGGGAACTATAGATAAAGATGGTAATATTATTATTCAACCTACTTATGATGAAAATAAAGTTACCTCAAAACCAGATTTTATAGGAAAATATTATAAAGTAAATATGAATGGAAAAAATTATTATACAAAATAAATGAGGGATTATTATGATAAATATAGATGAGAAAATAGAAAATTTGGTTAATATTGCAGAAGAACAAGTAAAAGAAGAATTTGAAAAAATTGATAAAATAGCACAAAAAAATAGTTTGAAAGTATTAAATGCATTTCAAAATAATAAAGTTGCAGAGGTTCATTTTCAATCAACAACGGGCTATGGTTATGGTGATATAGGAAGAGATACTATTGAAAAAATATATTCTGAAATATTTAAAGCAGAAGATAGTTTAGTAAGAAGTCAATTTATATCAGGTAGTCATGCTTTAACAGTAACATTATTTGCATTATTAAGACCAGGAGATACTCTATTGAGCATAACAGGAAAGCCATATGATACTTTAGATTCTGTTATCGGATTTAATAATAATAAAAGTTCTTTAAAATCATATAATATTAATTATGAGCAAATAGATTTAATTAACAATGAATTTAATTTTGATATGATAGAGAAGAAGTTAAAAGAAAAAAAGATAAAACTAATAGAAATTCAAAGATCAAGAGGTTATTCAACTAGAAAAAGTATTTGCCTAGATAAAGTAGAAGAAGTTATAAAGAAAATAAAGCAAATAGATAAAGATGTAATAATAATGATTGATAATTGTTATTGTGAACTCGTAGGAGAAAAGGAGCCTATAGAAGTAGGAGCTGATATAGCAGTAGGGTCTTTGATAAAAAATTTGGGCGGTGGAATTGCACCTAATGGAGCATATGTAGTAGGAAAAAGAAATTTGATTGAATTAGTTTCCGAAAGATTAACAGTGCCAGGACAAGGAAAAGAGGTTGGACCAACATTAGGAATAAATAAAAATATATTACAAGGATTATTTTTAGCGCCAAGTGTTGTTAAATCAAGCCTAAAAACAGCAGTATTAGCTAGTAAAATATTAGAGAATTTAGGGTATAAGGTAGATCCAAAATTTGATGAAAATAGAGCAGATATAGTTCAAACAATTGAATTTGGAAATCCTGATGAGTTGATAAAATTTTGTCAAGGAATTCAAATGGGTTCTCCTATTGATTCAAATTCTATACCAGAACCTTGGGATATGCCAGGATATGAAGATAAAGTAATAATGGCTTCAGGTGCATTTACTTCAGGTTCTTCAATCGAATTGAGTTGTGATGCACCAATTAGAAAACCATATATAGCATATTTACAAGGTGGACTTACATATGAATATGGAAAATTAGGAGTTATAAAAGCTTTACAAAATATAATGATATAGAGGTATAGTATATGAAGGTAATTGTTATACGGTGGTGGGCCTGCAGGTATGATGGCTGCTATAAAAGCTAAAGAAGAAAAAAATGAAGTTTTACTTATTGAAAAAATGGAGTCTTTAGGGAAAAAACTACTTATAACAGGAAAAGGAAGATGTAATATAACTAGTTCTATAAACATTGATGAATTTATAAACAACATTCCAGGAAATGGAAAATTCTTATATAGTGCTTTAAAAAAGTTTACAAATATAGATATAATTAAATTTTTAAATGACGGTGGAATACAAACAAAAGTAGAGAGAGGAAATAGAATATTTCCAGTAACAGACAAAGCTATTGATGTATTAAATGTATTTATAAATAAATTAGATGAATTAAATGTTAAAGTTATTAAAAATATAAAGGTAAAGAAGATTCTGGTTAAAAATAATAAAGTTCTAGGTATAGAGACTGAAGATGGAAGAATATTTAATGCAGATAAAATTATATTAGCAACAGGAGGAAATAGTTATAAAGCAACTGGTTCAACTGGAGATGGATATAAAATTGCTAAAGAATTAGGACATACTATTATAGATATAAAACCATCTTTAATTCCGTTAAATATATATGAGAGCGATATTTGTAAACAAATGCAAGGATTAAGTCTAAAAAATGTTAAAATTGTAGTTGTAGATAACAAAAAGGTAATATATGAAGATTTTGGCGAAATGCTATTTACACATTTTGGAGTATCTGGTCCTGTTATTTTAAGTGCTTCAGCTATAATTTTTAGATATAAAAATATAAATAAATTATTGCAAGAAAGAAAAATAAAAATAATAATAGATTGGAAACCGTCATTAAGTGAGGAAAAATTAGATTTAAGATTGTTAAGGGATTTTAACGAATATAAGAATAAACAGTATATAAATAGTTTAGATAAATTATTACCTAGTAAGAGCATAAGTACTATTGTTGATTTATCTAAAATAGATAAACATAAGAGAGTTAATGAAATCAACAAAAATGAAAGAAAAAATTTAGTACATTTGCTTAAAAATTTTGAATTAACCGTGAAAAGTTTTAGAGATATCAATGAAGCAATAGTCACTGCGGGAGGAATTAGTACAAAAGAAATAAATCCAAAGACTATGGAATCTAAAATTATAGAAGGTTTATATTTTGCAGGAGAAATAATAGATGTTGATGGATATACAGGAGGATTTAATTTACAAATAGCATATAGCACAGGATATGTAGCAGGAACAAATAAGGAGAATTTATAGTGGAATTTACGACAGTATATAATAATGGAACATTTACTTTAATTGAGAAAAAATCTAAGTTTATAGCAAATATATTTCATGTAGAAACTAGAGAAGAAGCGGAAAATATAATAAAAGAAACAAGAAAGAAGTACTCAGATGCAAGACATAATTGTTATGCTTATAGTATTTTGGATAAAACAACTAATATAACTAAGTCAAGTGATGATGGAGAGCCATCTGGAACTGCGGGGATACCTATTTTAAATGTTATATTAAATAAAAAAATATATAATGTTTTAATTATTGTTACAAGATATTTTGGAGGAATATTGCTTGGAACAGGAGGATTAGTAAGAGCATATACAAACTCAGCAGTTGGAGTTATAAATAATTCACATATAGTACATATGGAAAAAGGAGTACAGTTAAAATTTAGTATAAATTATAATGATCTTGGTAAAATAAAGTATTATTTTACTGTAAATAAATGCAATATAGTAAATATTTTTTATGGTCAGTTTATAGACATTACAGTAGATATAAAAGAAAAAATAGCAAAAGATATAGAAAATAATAATTGCGAAATATCTAATAATATATTTAATGTTGTAATTATAGGTGAAAAATACATAGAAAAAAATGAGTAAAAACAATAAAATTATAAAAATAGAAAAAATTTCCAAAAAAAGTATTGCATTAATGTCAAAAAAGTAATATAATTACAAATGTAAAAAATTTACAAAATAAAATTTAGGAGGAATTGTTTTGAAGGAGAAAATATCAATTTTATTGTCAGATGATAATGTAGAATTCACAAATACACTTACAGCATATTTAGAAAAACAAGAAGATATAGAAGTTATAGGAGTAGCAAAAGATGGTAATGAAGCTTACCAAATGATAATAAATGCTAAACCAGATGTTGTATTACTAGATATAATAATGCCACATTTAGATGGATTAGGTGTTTTAGAAAAAGTAGGTAACACAAAATTAGAAAAAACACCAATATTTATAATGTTATCAGCAGTTGGACAAGATAAGATAACACAAAGAGCTATAAATTTAGGTGCACAATATTATGTTGTAAAACCTTTTGATATAGAATTATTAGTAAAAAGAATAAGAGATGTTAGATTTAATCAAAGTTTACCTTCTAGAGGTAATTTTATATCTCGTGAAGCAAGACCTTCATACATAGAGATTGAACCTTCATCAAAAAATGATAAAAGTAAATTAGAAGCATTAGTAACAAATATTATTCATGAAGTTGGAGTACCAGCGCATATAAAGGGATATCAATATTTAAGAGAAGCAATTATAATGGTTGTAAACAATATAGAAGTTATTAATCAAATAACAAAACAATTATATCCAGAAATAGCAAGAAAATATCATACAACACCAAGTAGAGTAGAAAGAGCAATTCGTCATGCAATAGAAGTAGCATGGGGAAGAGGACAATCAGATACAGTAGAAAGAATATTTGGATATACAGTATCTGCAACAAAAGGAAAACCAACCAATTCAGAATTTATAGCAATGATAGCTGATAAATTGAGGCTTGAATTAAAAACAGCGTAAAACAATGTTATATGTAAATAATGTATAAAATATTGTAAAATAAAAACTTCCAAGATTTATTAATTAAATATAAATCAATAAATCTTGGAAGTTTTTATATGAAAATTATTTTAATCACTATATAAAATGACAAATATATATTGCACTAATTAACATAGGAAATAAGAATAAGCAGATGTGGTTTGCCTCCAATAAGGAGCTGAGGCGTAAGATAGAAATACACACATTAATTGCAACAATATACATATTATATTATTCATTAATTGGAGTAACTATTATAGCTCTTATTTCAATAATAGCACTGTAATACTACTTTGTAAGAGCAAATAACCAAAAAAGACACATCTATAAACTTTCCCGAGTTAGATGTGTCAAAACACTAATTTGAGGTGAGACCCGTTTGTAATTTCTCCATTTCTTATATTTATTATATATGCTAAAAATAGTTTTGTAAATAAATGGCTAAATAATAAAAAATATGTTAGTGTATTGTGAAAGTATAATAAATAAATTTTAAAATATTCCTTCATTGCTAATATAAGAGTATGAATAGTGTTGTCTAGGAATTAATTAAAATTTTTTAACTCTTCACAAAAATATAAAAATTTGTTTTGTAAACTTGATTTATGGAAACAAATACTATATAGTATTATTAATAATTAATGAGAAAAAGTAGATGTGTAAAAGATATTTTAATTATAATTTCTCTACTTTCTTAAAAATTAAAGTAGATTTATATTATCTCTACAGCATAATAATATTGTATTATAAAAAGGAATAGCTATTACTTCCAATGGATATATTATAAAAGAATAATGTATTAGAAGAAGGGAGTAAAGCTATTGAAAGGGGAGTATTTAAGATTGAAAATAAAAAAATTAGAAGTTATAAAATTGTATAATATGTATGATTATAATATAGAGTTTAATGATGATATTACTTTTTTACATGGTAAAAATGGATGCGGGAAAACTACTATATTAAATATTATAACATATATAATTACTGGAAGAATATACAAATTATTTTCATATGACTTTGAAAAAATTATATTAACTTATAAAAAAGATAAAGAAAATGAATTAATATGTTTTAGTAAAATTGAAAACAATATAAAAATATCTTTTAAAGATCAAGAGATTGATATAGATAAAATATCTAAAATTGAAGAAGATGAATTGGAGGGATCAAATAGATTGTTAAGATATTCAGCCAATTCAATAGAATTACATTACTTTAATAAATATCCTATTTTAAAAGTAATAAAAGATTTATTTGATTTTGTCTATATACCATTAAATAGAAAAAATTTAGAAAATATAATGAAATTACCTCCTTTATATAGAAGGTATTATAGGTATCATAAAGGCTTAAAAGAAAAATTAGGTGATACAACAGAGCCAATATATAATATAGCTAATATAATTTTAGACAATTATGCAAAAATTAGAAGTGAAATATCAGGAATGGGAAAGACTTTACAGATAAATATAGTGAAAGCAATGTATCAATATAACATAAATGATTATGTAAATAGTAATGTGTTTAAAAATGATACAATAAAAAAAGATATTGAAAACTTTAAAAGGGCACATTTATATGATGATGAATTAGGAGAATTGATTAAATCTTTTTATGAGAAATTGTTAAAAAGTGAAAATGAAAAAAATAAAAATACAAGTGAACAATTAGAATATGTGTTTAATGTTAGTAAATTAGCCCAAATGAGTAAGATAAATGATGTATTTAATCAATATGATGATAAAGTAAAAGAATTAAAAGAGCCAATCACTAAATTGGAGACTATTGTAAATAGGTTTTTTGAAGACAGTGCAGAAAAAAAGAAATTAGTTATAGAAGAAGAAGATATATATTTTATAACAGAATATAATAATAGAAGAGTAGAGATATATGATTTATCATCTGGTGAAAAGCAGATATTGATATTATTTACTTATTTAGTATTTGATATCGCTAGTAAGCAAAACCCAATATTTATAATAGATGAACCAGAATTATCATTACATTTATTATGGCAAAAAAATCTAGTAAATTCTGTATTGGAAACTAACAAAAATATACAATTAATATTAGCAACACATTCACCAGAGATAATAGCAAATAATAGAGATAAGGCATATAAGGTTGAATTAAAAATTAAATAGCTAAAAAGGAGCAAAAATGGAAGAAGAATTAAAATATAGTGATAATGCATTATTGAACCTAGATTTATTTTTTGATAATGAAATTAATTTTTATATAGAAGATGAAGGAAAAGAATATAGATATGAAACTATATTTAATGAATTGTTTAATGTTAAAATAGAAAGTATTTTTGCTTTAGGTGGAAAAAATAATTTAAAGAAGAAATATAAACAGTTAAAAGAAGAAGAAAGGCTAAAGAAAAGTTTTTTTGTTGCTGATTTGGATTTCGATTATATATTAAAAAATGAATTAATTGAAGATGATCATTTTATATATTTAGAAAAATATGAGATAGAAAATTATATTATAGATAAAAATATTATAGTCAAATTTTTAAAAAATGAATTATGTTGTATGGAAAATAAAGCAAATGAATTATTAGATTATGAAAAATGGATTGAAGATACAAGCCAAAAATTATATAAATTGTTTTTATTATATTTGATTGTACAAGAAAATAATTTAAATATTGAAAATACAAGCGAAAGTCCTTATAAATATTTTTCAAAAGAAGGATTTGTAATGAAAGAAAAAATAGAAAACTATTATGAAAAAGTAAAAGATCAATTACAAGAAAATTCATATACATTAGATGAAAAGATAGAAAATATGGATAATAGAGTAAAAGATATATATGGTGATAATTGGAAGGATATAATAAAAGGAAAATATTATATAATTGGATTAAGAACATATTTGTCAGATTTATTAACAAAAGAAAATAATAAAAAAAAGAATATAAGTGAAAAAATATTGTTAGATTATTTATTTGATTTTTTTGACAAAAGTTCATTGCGTTTTATAAAAGATAAGGTGACAAAATGTTTGAGTAAGGAAGTAGCTTAAGAGCAGATCTAATTTATCTATTGTTTTAATTTTTTAATAAGTTTTATAAAAAAATATATAATGTTTGTTGCCACGAAATATTGAGATGCAATTTTTCGTGGCAACTTTATTTTTTCTATAATTGAGATACCAAATCATCATACTCTCGTGCTAAATCAGTGTCATCAAAAACAATATTATCATTTTCAATATCCCAATTGTTTTTATTTTCAATTAAAAAATCTATAATATTTTCAGATTGTTTTAATAATGAAATAACTTCATTAATAGAATTTTCAACTGTTTTATCAGTATTACTTAAATCTCCAACAATCTCATCCTTGTACAAATTAACATAGTAATCATCTAAATTTTTATCATCTATGTATGAAATTGCTTTTTCATCTGTAAGAAATTCATTATATTTATTTTTACAATATTCTAATTGTTCTATAGTTTGTGTAAGATATTCTTTGGTGTTTGTAAATTCTGGTCCATCATTTTTATAATTTTCTGGTGTCAATGACTGAGTTATTTTTTCATCATTTAAAATATTAGCAATTTCAAGACTATTTTCAAAGCTATCTGATAGATAATCTTTAAAAGCTTTTTCCACAATAGCATAGTCATCTTTTGTTACAACAGTATTTAATTTTTCATTTATTTTATCCATATCAATATTTTCAGCATTACTTAATTGGCTTAGTTCATTTAATTCTGATTTTAATTTTTCTTCTTGTCTTAAATCTGATATAACAAAATATGTTATTAATCCTAAAATTATAATTGCTACAATCACTATAATAATTAATATTTTCTTTTTCATTATATTCTTCCTTTCATATGTTTTTTAAAATAATATCATATAAACAAAGATAAATCCATATATTTATAAAAAAACACTATTTTATTGAAGATATCATATTATAAAGTAAAGAGGTGAAAAATATGTGCTGTGAAACTAAAATAGATGTTTTTTGTAAAGTATCAGTAATAATTGTTATTTTATTGATAGTCATTTTAATTTTTGTAAATATTTTTATTAATAATACACAGGATAGGGATATTTTAGTATCTATAGCAAGACCAGGAGATAATACTGATGTAGGGAATGCAATAATTAATTTTAGTATAAATGAAATCATCGTAGGAAATGCTTTAAGTCATGCTGCAGGTAGTGAGGATATCTTGATTAATGAAACAGGAATATATCAAATATCATATCAATTAGATGGAGTTGGTCAGCTTATTGGTACATTTAATTTTAATGCAATATTATTAGTAAATGATACACCATTAGAAGATACATTAAATCAAGGACCAGTAATAAGAGAAGATTTTTCAAATAGGATGACTTTAACAAGTACTGTTATTTTAAGATTGAATTCAGGTGATGTTTTAAATTTAGGTGGAATATCTTTGGAATCTATAATATATGAAAGAGCTAGAATTGATATAGAAAAGATTGGATGAGGTAATTTTATAATTAAATTGTATTAAAAACTTAATATTATTTGTAACTTCCAGCATTGTACAGATTGTAATATAGAAATTGCATATATAAACAATTAATGATTAAAAATACTAGTAGTGAAGAATGAATAATGAAAAGAGAGTAATACAAATATGATAACAGAATAAAAACTATTTATTGTTCATCATTCACTATTAATTATCTACTAAAAATGAAAGTTTACCATATGAGTATATAAAAATTTTTGATTTATACTGACAATTGAAAAAGTAATTTCATCTTTGACAAGTGGTAAAATAAAAAATATAATAATATAAGAAGAGATAAAAAAAGGAAGGTGATAATATGGATTTTATGAAAAAAGTAGAATCTTTGTCAAAAAAAGTTGGGACAACTGCTAGTGAGACATATAATGCAGTTATAAATAAGTCTGGAAAAATAATAGAAGGTACTAAGTCAAAATTTGAAATATCTGAAAAGGAAGATAAAATAGAGGAAATATTTATAAGTATGGGAAAAACTGTATACGAAATGTACAAAAAAGGTGAAAATGTGGGGGATGTATTAGAACAAAATGCTGAAAAAATAGATGATTTAAATAAAGAAATAGAAGAAATGGAAAAAAAGTTATTATCTAATAAAGGATTAAAAGAGTGTTGTAATTGTGGAAAAATAATTCCTGTAGACAGTCATTTTTGTCCTAAATGTGGAACTGAGCAATCAGATGTTCAAATATTAAAAAATAATGAAATAGCAAATAAAAAAGTTTGTAATAAATGTAATGCAATTTGTGATGATGAAGATGAGTTTTGTGGAAATTGTGGCGATAAAATAGAAAAATAGTGTTTGTTTTAAACTGTGACCAAACAATACAAAATAAATATATTTAAATTTATTTTCAAGATGATAGATGTTTTTTCTATACAATAAAATTAGTGAATAGTATAACTGTACTCATGAGAGCATGAGGGAAAGTTAAAAACTATTCACTATTAATTATTTATTGCGACTAGAATTCACATATTAAAATAATCTAATAAATATAAGACTTAGAAAAACATATGCATATTTATAAGATTTTTTAAATTTTAATCTATTATTATAATAAATATATGATTCTTGGAGAGCACAAAATTTATCAACTAAAGTTATAATAAAGCTTTCAAAATATTTTGGTGGTATTAATGTAAGTGGCCACATATGTTTTAAGATTATATCTTTTTCTTTATCGTTTAAATCAAAAATTTCAGATGAGTTATTAAAAGCAGTGCGTGGATGACGAAAAGCATGTAATCCTTTCCTTGATGGATCATTAAGTCTCCAATCATATAAAAATAAATCGTGTAACATACCAGCACGAGTTGCTGAAATATAATCTAGACCTAGTTTTTTACAAATTATATAATTATAAAATGCAACATTTTTACAATGAGTAAAACAAGAAGTATCGTAATGCTGTCTGAAGTTATCCATTTTTTGGACTGTTGGGTTATTAATTAAATCTCTTATAATTTCTTCAAATTCTAAGTAGTTTTCATTTTTCTTTTGTAATTTATAATTATCCATATAAACACATCCTGTATTTTTTAATTCATTATATGAAGACATTATAACATATGCGACAAATTTTTTGAACAAATTTAATAAAATGTTAATATTTTCTATATTTATATAACAAAGAATTATTTTGTGGAAATTTTTAAATTATATTTTTTAAGTTCTTTTTTTAATGTATCTATATTTTCTATACTTAGTTTTATAAGAGGGAGCCTTGGAATGCCAACATCAAATCCAATTATATTTAAAGCTTCTTTTATAGGAATAGGATTAACTTCTGAAAATAATTTTTCAATCAGTGGAATTAATTTTAGTTGATAATCTCTTGCAGCCATAAATTTTTTATTAAAGAAAGAATGAATCATACCATGAGTTTCTTTAGGTAATATATTTGAAACAACAGAAATAGCACCAATTCCACCCAAAGATAAAATTGGTATGATTTGGTCATCGTTTCCAGAGTATATATATAGATCATCCCTACATAATGATGAGATCTTTGCAATTTGTGATATGTTACCACTAGCCTCTTTAATTGCAACAATATTTTTTACTTTTGATAATTCATAGCAGGTTTCAGGAGTTATATTTAATCCAGTTCTACTTGGGACATTATACAAAATAATAGGAATGTCAACTGATTCTGCTATTGTTTTGTAATGATTTATTAATCCTTCTTGAGTTGTTTTATTATAATAGGGTGTAACAACTAAAAGAGCATCTGCACCAACACTTTCAGCATATTGAGAAAGTTCGATAGATGATTTAGTACAATTTGTACCTGTTCCTGCAATAATAGGAATTCTTTTATTTGCTATATTACAAGCGAATCTTATTAAATATTTTTTTTCATTCATCGTCATTGTTGCAGACTCACCAGTAGTACCACCAACTATTAAACTATCTGCACCTTCAGATATTTGAAATTCCATTAAATGTTTAAATTCATCAAAATTAATAGTATTATCTAGAAATGGAGTAATTAAAGCAGTTCCTACTCCTTTAAAAATAATATCTTTCATTTATTTCCTCCTCATAATTAATTCTTTTAAAATTTGTACAGCATTTGTGGCAGCACCTTTTCTTATGTTGTCTGCTACAACCCAAAGGTTAATACCAGATTTAATGCTAAAATCTCGTCTAATTCTACCAACATAAACTTTATCATTACCTGATATTTTTGTTGGTATAGGATATATATTATTAGAAGTATCATCCATAACAACAACTCCAGGAGAATTTTTCAGTAAATCTATTAAATCATTTAAAACAAAATTATCATAAAATTCAACATTTATGGATTCACAGTGACAATTAAAAACTGGAACTCTGACGGCTGTTGCTGTTATTTCTAAATCTGGATTATCTAAGATTTTACGCGTTTCATTAATCAATTTCATTTCTTCTTTTGTATAATTATTATCTAGAAATGTATCAATATGAGGTAGACAATTATTGAAAATTGGATATGGAAATTTTTTAGGACTAATACCTTTAATACCATTTTCTAAATCTTCTATTCCATATCGGCCTGCTCCAGATACTGCTTGATATGTAGAATAAACAAGTCTTTTTATTTTGTATTTTATATCGAGTGGTTTTAAAGCTACGACGGCTTGGATTGTAGAGCAATTAGGATTGGCAATTATTCCTTTATGATTATAAGCTGTACTAATATTTACCTCAGGTACTATTAGTGGAACATCATCATTCATTCTGAAGGCACTGCTATTGTCAATAACTATAGTACCATGTTTTGTTGCAATTGGTGAAAATTTTTGAGAAATATTATTGCCAGCACAAAATATTGAATAATCAAAATTATCATCAAATGAATTTTCAGTTAATTCTTTTACTTTATAATCTTTATTCATAAAATTTATAATTTTGTCTTTAGATTTAGAAGAAGCAAAAAAAGCATAATCATTTATAGGTAAGTTTTGTTCTTCTAATATTTTTATAACAGTTTTTCCTACTAGACCTGTGGCACCAACAAGTGCAAATTTTAAATTTTTTTCCATAATTCCTCCAAAAAAAAGATATCATATAAAAAATATATGATATCTTTTTATAAAAAATAATATTTAAATTTTAATTTTTTTAATTTTTTCAATTTCAGTGTATAATTTATCTATTTTTTCTTTACGTACAACAAATGCTTTTTCATATTCTTCTCTTACATTAATATAATTTTCTAAAGTTTCTCCTTGTTCAAACATTTCATTTATGGATTTTAAATATTCTTGTTTATCACGTTCATCTTCCAATTCATACATTTCTTTCACAATTTTTTCTATATTATTAAGCCTTTTAATATGAGATTTTAAGTAATCTATATATTCATCTATACATGTTATTTCATACTCAATATCTTCTAAGACAACTTTAAAAAGGGCTTTTACAATAGATGGTTCCATTTTACCACATGTATGAATTTTAGCTTTTGGATCATCATCAGGATGAGTTTTATTTGCAAGAATTTGCAAAGTATCAGATATATCAATATGAGTTTTATATTGCCTCTTACTTGTTATTGCGTCATATTCATCAGCTACTCTTATAATTTTTCCTTCTAAAGGTATATCTTTTTTTGTAAGACCATTAGGATACCCAGATCCATCTAAGCCTTCATGGTGATATAAAGGACCTGCAGCATAAGGAATAAGTTTTTTATCTTGCATACACATTTTATATCCAATAGTTGTATGTGTTTTCATTATTTCATACTCCTCATCAGTAAGCTTCCCATTTTTTTGAAGGATACTTGGTGGAATAAATGTTTTACCAATATCATGTAAATATGCACACATTGTACAATATATTATAAATTGTTTACTTAAATGTAATCTTTCACATAATTTGGTAGTTAAATGTGCAACATTTTCAGAATGTGCTCTAGTAAAAACATCAAGAGTAGAAAGTATACCTAATTGATATCTCATACTTTCATTTAAATTATATGATTTTAAGTTAGTAGGACTATAAAAATCGAATTTTTCTTTCATGTACTCCTCCAAAATATTTTATATTAGTACTTCTATTTTATAACTTAAATTTGATAGTGTCAATTTTATTATAAAATATTGATAAAATTTATTTTTTACTATATTATATATATTGATATAGTGAAAGGAAGAAGAAAATGTATTTAAAAAGACTAGAATTGCATGGCTTTAAATCATTTGCAGATAAAACAGTTTTAGAATTTATGCCAGGAATAACGGTAGTTATTGGACCAAATGGTTCTGGAAAAAGCAATATATCTGATAGTATAAGATGGGTACTTGGAGAGCAAAGTATGAAATCATTAAGAGGCTCAAAATCTGAAGATATTATTTTTGCAGGTACTGAAACAAGAAAATCATTAGGATTTGCGGAAGTTTCAATAGTTATAGATAATTCAGATGAAAAATTGCCTATAGACTATACAGAAGTAACTGTTACAAGAAGAATATATAGAAGCGGTGAATCAGGGTATTTTATAAATAAAGCACCATGCAGACTAAAAGATATATTAGAATTATTTATGGATACAGGAATTGGTAAAGATGGATATTCAATTATAGGTCAAGGAAAAATTGACGAAATATTAAGTAATAAATCAGAAGATAGAAGGCATATTTTTGAGGAAGCTGCAGGGATTGTTAAATATAGAGCTAGAAAAGAGGAGTCAGAAAAAAAATTAGAACAAACTAAACTTAATTTGGTAAGAATTAATGACATATTGGTTGAAATAGAAGGAAATATAGAGCCATTAAGGAAACAATCGGAAAAGGCAAAAACATATTTAGATTTAAGAGAAAAATTAAAAAGTATTGAAATTGGATTATTTTTATATAATATTAATGATGATAAGAAAAAAATTGCAGAAATAATAGAGAACCTTAATATTTTAGAAGAACAGAATAAAGATGAAAAAGAAAAATTGGAGAATTTTCAGGGAAATAAAGAAAGCTTAAAAAATAATATTGAAAAAATAAATATAGAAATTGAAAATAAGCAGAAATTAAGTTTTGAGACAACCAGAAATATTGAAAAATTAAATGCTGATATTAATCTATCTATGCAAAAAATAGAAAATAATAAAGAAAATTATGAAAGATATATAAATGAAATAAATGAGTTAGAAAATAGAATAAATGAACTTGAAGAAGAAAAACAAGAAAGAGTTTTAAAACAAGAAAAATTAAGTGAAGAAAAAATTAAATATGAAAATGAATTACAAGAAAAACAAAAAGAACTTGAAGAAATCAATTCTAAACTATCAAAAGAAGAATTAGAAATAGAAAGAAAAAAAGAAGAATTAAGTAATTTGGTAGATTCTAAATATGAGAAAAGTTCACAAATAAGTGAGAAAAAAATTAATCTAGAAAACTTAGAAAAAAGAAAAAAAGTATTAGAAGATGACATATATGAAGACATATCTGAAAAAGATAGTAAACAGATAGAAAAACAAGATATATTGAGTAATTTCCATGAAACAGAAGATAAAAGAAATAAAATAATTACACTTATAAAAGATATTCAAGATAAGAAAAAAGAGAGTAATGAGAAAATAAGTATTTATGATAAAGAGATAAATAATTTAATGTCTGAAATAAATATGAAAAGCTCGAGATTAAAATTTTTACAAGAAACAGAAAAGGATAAAGAAGGTTATGTTAAAAGTGTTAAATCTATATTATTAGCATTAGATAGAGATAAAGAATTAGCAAGAGGAGTGCATGGAGTACTAGCAAATCTTCTTTTGGTTGAAGAAAAGTATCAAATAGCAATAGAAATGGCATTAGGTCAAGCAATGCAAAATATAGTTACAGATACAGAAAAAGAAGCTAAGAGATTAATTGAATATTTAAGAAAAAATAATATTGGAAGAGCATCTTTTTTGCCAATTTCAGAAATTAAAGGAAAAAAATTAGATAAGATAAATTTGAAAGGAATAAATGGAGTATTAGGAGTAGCTTCTGATTTAGTAAAAGTTAATACCGTATATGAAAAAATCATATTAAATTTATTGGGAAGAACTGTTGTTGTTGAAGATATAGATAATGCAGTATTACTTGCAAAACAAAATTCTTATTCTTTTAGAATTGTTACATTAAAAGGAGATATTATTAATCCATCAGGTTCAATAACAGGTGGAGCAGTTATGAATAAAACAGTAAATATTTTAGGAAGAAAAAGAGAAATTGAAGAACTACAGAATTTAGTAGAAGAATTAAATAACAAAGTAGAATTAGAGAAAAAAGAAAAAGATGAATATATACAAAGTATAGAAAATGTTCTTATGGAATCAGATAATTTAGAAAAAAGTTTACAAGAAATAGAAATTGTTTATGCAACACAAAAACAAAAACTGGAATTGCTAGATATAGATATATTAAAAAAAGAAGAACAGTTAAATAATAATAAATTAAAATTAAGCAATATAGAACAAGAAAAAAATGATAATTTAGAAGAAAAGGGAAAATTAGAAAAAGAAATTTTAGAAATAGATGAATTAATAGATAAAATGAATATAGAAATAAATAATTTTGTAGAAAATAATAAAGATAATCAAAAATATATAGATGATTTAAATTACGAAATAACAAATTTAAAAATTTCAGTAACATCTTTTAATGAAAGCGGTTTATCAATTAATGAAATTGTAAATAGAGTTGAAGAGGATATATTAAATACAAATAAGAATAAAGAAAATAAATTAGTTTTATGTGATGGGATAAAAAAGAATAATGAAGAGTTAGAGCAAAAAATAGAATTATTAAAAGATAATATAAAAAATGCTAAATTCAATTTAGAAGAAAATAATAATCAATTAGAAAATATAAAAAGTAATAAAAAATCTGAAGAAGAAAAATTATCTATTATTGAAGAAAACATAATAAATCAGTTTAATATTATTGAAGGATTAAAAGAACAAATCAGCAAAATAGAAATAAGAAAATCTAAATATGAATTAGATTTAGAGCAAATCATAAATAAAATGTGGGATGAATATGAAGTAACTCCTAATAATGTTGAAAATTATGAAAAAACTGAAAATGTACAAGAAGTTCAAAGTAAAGTATCTGATATAAGAGCAAAAATAAAAGAACTAGGAAGCATAAATATAGATTCAATTGAAGATTATAAACAAACAAAACAAAGATATGATTTTATTATAGAGCAAAAAAGCGATTTAGAAGAAACAAGCATTAAACTAAACAAAGTTATAGATGATATGTTAAAAATTATGGAAAAACAATTTAAAGAGCAGTTTATTATAATAAATAAAAATTTCGGAGAGATTTTTTCTGAGTTATTTGGAGGAGGTAGAGCAGAATTAAAATTATCAGATGGTAATGTATTAGAATGTGGAATAGATATAGAAGCTCAGCCACCAGGTAAAAAATTACAAAATATGATGCTTCTTTCAGGAGGAGAAAGGGCTTTAACTGCTATTGCATTATTATTTGCAATATTAAAAATAAACCCAGCACCGTTTTGCGTTTTAGATGAAATTGAAGCAGCTCTAGACGATGTAAATGTATATAGATATGCGGAATATTTAAAGAAATTTACAAAAGAAATACAATTTCTAGTTATTACTCATAGAAAGGGAACAATGGAAGCAGCAAATACAGTATATGGGATAACTATGGAAGAAAAGGGAATTTCAAAATTATTATCTATAAAACTTAAGTAGACATAAAACAAAACAAATGATATAATTATATTGTAAGAGAGTTTTAATTTAAAATTTATAATTATAAATTTTAAGGAGGAAAAGGAAATGAAAAAAATGAGTGAATATCGTGAACTAGGGATGCTTTACCTGAGTAAAATAGCAAATATACGGTTTCTTTTATTTAAGATTCCAAAAATATTATTAACTATTATGATATTTGGTACAATATTTATTGCACTATTAGACTTTGTTGATGGCAAACAGAGTTTGCAACGGTGGGAACAGAATCAGATAGAAAGAAAGGTATATTTAATATGTTCAACAAGAGAGGAAAGTAGGTATAAAGGGGCTTTTATACCTATAGGGTCAACAGCGTCAGAGAGTGTTGTTGAAGCAAAAACAAAAAAAGCAATCACTGAATTTAATAATGAAGTAATAGAGTATCGTGAAAAAAGAAAAAGTGGAGAAATCGCCAAGAGAAGGTATTCGAGGGAAAAAGAAGCATCTGCTTTTTGGGCAGAAAATCCTAATGGAGATTATGGTATTTTGATAAATTGGGAAGATACTACATTTCCAGAGGGGTATATAGTAAAATCAATTATAATACAAGGAAAATAGAGCTAGCAAGCTCTATTTTTTAATATAATAGAAAAGTTATACTTTCCTATTATATTAAAAGCTACAATCTCTAACATTTTGAGATTTTCTCCTTGTAGTTGAAAACTCAAATCGGTCGAGAACGAATTGAATAAAAATCGAAGATTTTTCTTATTTGTTCGTGTTTAAATTAGTAAAATAGAATTAGTCAATAGAGAATAAATCAATCCTGCATGATTTGACATAAATGTAAAATAATTATATACTAAGTACAAATTTTGAAAAGAGGAGAATTACATTAATGAGTATAAAAAATAAAGTAATTATTTTTTCAATAAGTTTACTAAGTACTACAGCTTTTCTTATTTCAGATTCATTGGCAGCTACAGGAACTGTAACAGCTGAAACTGTTAGAATGAGAGAAGAACCTACTACAAAATCATCTATAATATTAAATTTAGATAAGGATGATGAGGTTGATGTAATAGAAGAAAATGATGGATGGTATAAAGTTGAGTTTAATGGTGAAACTGGATATGTTAGTGCAGATTATTTAGATGTAAGTGGAGATATTGCAGGAAGTACATCAGATAATAAGACACAAGAGAATGAAAATAATACTTCACAAAATAATAGTAATACAGTTAAAGAAGAAGTAACTGATGAAAATTCTAATGAAAACAGCGAAGATAATAATTTTGAGATACAAGTAAATCAACAATATACTGTAAATAAAAATACAAATTTATATATATTACCATTAGTATCATCAATTAAATTAGGAGATATAAGTGAAAATAGTAAAGTTAGTGTTAAAGAGATTACAAATTTATGGGCATATGTTTCAAGTGATTTAGGTAGCGGATGGATTATAAAGAATGTATTAAATAATAATGAAACTACTAATAATGAAACAGTTAAAGATAATGAAGAAATACCAACAAACGAGGAAGAAAATACTCCAAATGAACCACAAGATAATACATCATCAGAAGAGAATAATATAGGGTATGTAAATGTGGCAAATGTTTATGTAAGGAGTGAACCGTCTACTGATTCAGAACCTATAGGTTCTTTAGAATTAAATGATGAAGTTACAATATTAGGTGAAGAAAATAATTGGTATAAAATAGAGTATGAAGATACAGAAGGTTATGTAGCAGAAAAATTAATATCAGATGAGAAAGTAAGTAATACAACAGCATCAAGAGGGATGACTAAGCCAAGAGGAGATAATGAAGTTATTAGTATAGAAAATAATGAAAGTACAAACAGTTTCAAAACAACAGGAGATGAAATTGTAGAATATGCAAAAACATTTTTAGGTGCTAAATATGTAAGTGGTGGAAATGGACCAAATGCTTTTGATTGTTCTGGTTTTACTAAATATGTCTATAATCATTTTGGATATTCTATAAGTAGAACATCTGGGGCGCAGGCAAATAATGGTGTAAAAGTAGGAAAAGATGAATTAGAAAAGGGAGATTTGCTAATTTTCTTAAATGATGCAAAATCTAGGATTGGGCATGTAGGAATATATATAGGAGAAAATAGATTTATACATGCTGCAAATGCAACAAGGGGTGTAGTTACAGATTCGGTTAATAATTCATATTATGGACCAAGATTTGTTGAAGCAAGAAGAATATTATAATTTAAATAGGATTATATGGGGGCAAAAATAGGAGTGATAAAAATAAAAAGACCAATTTTATTTGTCTCTTTTGGATTTATAATAGGTATAATATGGGGGCTATGCATAAATTTATGTATAGTTTTTATTTTTATATTATTATATATTTTTATTTATATTATCAGAAAAAATAAAAAAATAAGAAGATATTTTGATTTGATTTTCAGTAAATATTTATTAATTTTTATTATATCAGCTATTATAAGTAATTTTTATATTATATTTACAGATTATAAGTATAATAATTTATATAAAGATGTGAAAGGTCTTAATATAAATGGAATTATTATTGAAGAAATGGTACCAAATGATTTTTATGATAGGTTTGTAATTAAAATAACACATGGAAAATATGAGGATACTAAATTAATTTTAAAGATAAAGAAAGAGAGTTTGGATATAAAATTAGGGGATTTAATTAATGTATCTGGAGAATATGAGGAGCCAACAATTCAGAGAAATTATAAAGGATTTGACTATAAGCAGTATTTGAAAACTAAAAAAATATATGGAACTATAAAATCAGATGTAAATCAAATAAAAATTATAAAACATAATCAAATAAGTATTATAGATTTATTAGCAAATAAGGTTAAAAATTATATTGTATTCGCATCAAATCAAATGTTTCCAAAAGAAATAAGTGGATTATTAGTAGGGATATTAATAGGTGACAAAGAAAATATAACAGAAGTAATAGAAGAAGATTTTAAAAATAGTAGTTTATCACATATGCTTGCTGTTTCTGGAACGCATGTATCATATATTATACTAGGACTTGCTATTATATTAAATAATTTTGGAAAAAGATATGTTAATATATTTTCTATTTTATTTCTTATATTTTTTATGTATATAACAAATTTTACAGCATCCGTTGTTAGAGCATGTTTGATGGGTATAATAATGTTATGCTCAAAAATTTTTTATAGAAAATCAGACATATATGTTAGTATGGGATTATCCATACTTATTATATTAATAGAAAATCCATTTAAAATTTTAGATATAGGATTAATATTATCTTATTGTGGAACCCTTGGCATAGTTTTATTGTACAAAATGTGGTCAAGTAAAATGAGGTCAAAAAATAGAATAGTACAATATGTAATAAGTACTTTGTTAATAACTTTTTCAGCTCAATTATTTGTATTTCCAATAATAGCATTTTATTTTAATAATGTTTCTGTAACTTTTTTCATTTCGAATTTACTTGCAACACCTATTTTAGCAATTATAATTATTTTGGGATTTTTTAATATTCTTATATTTTTTATTTCAAATGAGTTAGGAAGTATTCTAGCCGTTTTTTTAGAAATAAATCTTAAATTATTAATATTCATTTCACATAGTTGTTCCAATATTCCATATTCCAATTTATTAATAATAACACCAAAGATGATCTGGTTATTATTATATTATTTTGTAATTTCGTTATATATTATTGCTGTAAAAGTATGTTATATAAAAGATGAATGGCAATATTTAAGTGCTATCGAGAAAAAAAGTATTTTAATTTTAAAAATAATTATTAAAAATAAAAGAAGATGTATTATAAGTATAATATCGATATTACTTATAATCCCTTTTATTAATATTATTTTAAATAATATTAATAAAGAGACAAAAGTATATTTTATAGATGTTGGGCAAGGTGACTCTACATTGATAATTACAGAAAATAAAAAGAATATATTAATTGATGGTGGTGGAAATGTAACAAATAAAAATTATGATGTTGGTGAAAATGTTTTACTACCATATTTATTAGACAGAGGAATAAAAAATATAGATTATTTATTTGTTTCGCATTTTGATTTTGATCATGTTGGTGGTTTATATGAAATTATAGATAAGCTAACTATAAATAAAATAATTATTCCTAAAAATGAAATTATTTTAGAAGAGGAAAAAGTATTTATAAAAAAAGCACAAGAAAAAAATATAAAAATATACAGATTATCCGAAAACGACAGAATATATATAGATAAAGCTACTCGAATACATATACTGGCACCATTAGATAAAAAAATAGAAGAAAATTATATGAATAATAATTCTCTAGTTTTTAAATTTATATATAAAAATTTTAGTATATTATTTACAGGTGATATAGAAAAAATTGCAGAAGAAAAAATTATAAATAATATTTCTAAAAGTATATTAAAATCTGATATTTTAAAAATTCCGCATCATGGTTCAAAAACATCTACAACAGAAAAATTTTTAGAATATGTAAATCCTAAAATTGCATTAATAGGAGTTGGCAAAAATAATTTTGGCCATCCAAGTGATGTAGTAATAGAAAGATTAGAAAGAAAAGGTATAAAAATATATAGAACTGATTTAAATGGTGAAATAGAGATAAGAGTTGATGATGAAAGTAAAATTAGTGTAAAAAGTTTAATTAAATAAATGTATAAATTTTACAATTTGAGAAACAATATAAATATAAAGTAACTATTCAGATGTGTGACGCCAATGTAATTAAGTTAAAAATATTTAATAATCAAGATCATTTATGTATTTAAAGTAAAATTTCAATAATAGGATTGTAGGGGCGAACAGTGTTCGCCCGTGCTAGAAAGTTATTTCTCGAAAAATATTAAAATAATCTTAACTTAATGACATTGTGTGCGATGCTGGAAGTTGTAAATAAAAAGTACATTAGTTTTGTATATAGATGAATAGTTACAATATAATATTTGAAAGAAGTGAGAATTATGAAGAAAGTATTTATATTGTATATAATAATATTAGTTTTAGGTTTTACATTTGTTTGTGGTTACTACATATATAAAGTTCCAAAAGAAGAAATAGTAACTAAAGAGGAAGAATTAGCGGAAGTGGATTTAAATGTGTATAGTGAAATTGAAAATATATTAAGTCAAGAGGCTTTAGCAACAAATGTAAGAGAAGAAGATAAAGTTTCACCAAATGCGACTGTGATTTTAAAAACAAATCATAAAGAATGTGGTCATACAACAAAAGAAGAGGTTGATGTTCCAGCAGAGATAGTAAATAAAAATAAAGTTGAAGTTAGTAATATTTTTCCGCAATGGGAAGTTATTGGATTTTCTCCAGATGAAATTGTTTTATACAGAGAAGTAGAAGGTATTTGTAATGAACATTATATTTTAAAAGAGAAAGATGGATTTTTAGCAATATATATACAAGATGAAAACGGTGAAGAAAAGTTAAAAGAAGTAACAAGTATTCCTCTTGAATATTTGCCAAAAGCAGATATAGATAGAATAAGAGAAGGTATTGAAGCAACAGGGGATGAGAAACTAAATAGTGTTTTAGAGGATTTTGAGTAAAGTAATACAAAAAAAGCTCAGTATAATTACTGGGCCTTTTTTGTAGTATCTTTGTGTCTAACTTCTATAAATATTTTAAAATACATTATTAAAGCGAATATTGTAAATGCAACTGCTATGCAATATAAAATATAGTCAAAACTATATGTTAAATCAAATTGTTTTTTAATCATTGAAGTAAATATTGCAATGTAGAATATTACAGTTGCGGCTTTTCCAAACCATTTGCTAGGAACAATAACTGTTTCTTTTCCATATAGAAAGCTAGCTCCTAAAATCATTAAGAATTCTTTAATTAATACAATAATTAAAATCCATACAGGAATTATGTTTTGTATTACTAGAACAATTAAAGTAGATATTTGTGTTAATTTATCTGCAAGTGGATCAAAGAGTGTACCAAAATCTGTAATAAAATTAAATTTTCTAGCAATAAAGCCATCTAAAACATCAGTTGCCCCTGAAATTACTAATAAAATGACAGCTACTATATAATTATCTTGAAGAGCAAAGTAAAATATAAGCGGTATAAGTATAAATCTTATAATGGTTAAAATATTTGGTACATATTTAAACATAATAATTCCTCCAATTAATCTTGTTTTGTTGCAAATTTTAATTCTCCATCTTTAATAGAAATTGAAATAGTGTTTCCGTTCAGTAATTCACCTTTTAATAACATATCTGCGATTTCGTCTTCAATATATCTTTGAATTGCTCTCCTAAGAGGTCTTGCACCATATTTTAAATCAGTACCTTTATCTAAAATATATTGTTTAGCATTTTTTGAAATTTGTAATGTAATATTTTTTTCTTTTAATGCTGATTTTGTTTCTTCTAACATTAAATCTATTATTTGTAATAATTGATCTGGTGTTAGTTGCTTAAATACTATGATTTCATCAACTCTATTTAAGAATTCAGGTCTGAAAAATTCTTTTAAAGAATCTTTAACTTTATATACATTAGATTCATCAGAGTTAAAACCAATTAAATTATTATTTTGGTTTGAACCTGCATTAGAAGTCATTATTATTATTGTGTTTGTGAAACTTACAGTATTTCCTTGAGAATCTGTAAGTTTTCCATCATCTAAAACCTGTAATAAGATATTAAATACATCTGGATGTGCTTTTTCTATCTCATCCAAAAGTATTATAGAGTATGGCTTTCTTTTAACTCTTTCTGTTAATTGACCTGCATCATCATATCCAACATATCCTGGAGGAGATCCAATCATTTTAGAAACTGAATGACTTTCCATATATTCAGACATATCAAATCTGATTATAGAATCTTCATTTCCGAACATTTCAAAGGCTAAAGCTTTAGCTAAAGCTGTTTTTCCAACTCCAGTAGGACCAACGAAAATAAATGATGGTGGTCTTTTTGAATTTTGTAGGCCAGCCCTATTTCTTCTTATGGTTTTTGCAACAGATGAAACTGCTTCATCTTGTCCTATAATTTTTTTATGAAGATTGTTTTCTAGATTAATTAATTTTTGTGTTTCTGCTTCTGTAATTTTTTTAACTGGTATTTTTGTTGAATGTTCTATAACATCTGCAATATCAGCAATTGTTAATTCTTGAATTTTTAATTTAGAATTTATTTCATCTATTTTTGCCTTTATGTTGCATTCCTTAGTTTTTAAATCAGCTGCTTTTTTATAATCTTCTATAGAATCTGTAGAAACTGCATCTTCTTTTTCTTCTTCAATTTTTATTAATTCATTTTTTAATATTTCCAAATCATACAATTCTTTATTATTTAAATTTATTCTAGAACAAGCTTCATCTAGAATATCTATAGCTTTATCTGGTAAAAATCTATCATGTATATATTTTTCTGACATTTTAACAGTTTTCTCAATAACATCATTTGAAATTTTTACTTTATGATAATTTTCATAATATTTTTTTATACCTTTTATAATTTCTATAGTATCTTCTATACTTGGTTCTTCTACAATGACAGGTTGAAATCTTCTCTCTAGTGCAGAATCTTTCTCTATATATTTTCTATACTCTTTTAAAGTTGTTGTACCAATTAATTGTATTTCACCATTAGAAAGTGAAGGCTTTAAGATATTTGCAGCATTCATAGAATGTTCTGCATCACCTGCACCGATAATGTTATGAATTTCATCTATTACAAGTATAATATTTTTACATGTTTTACATTCATCTATAATAGATTTCATTCTTGCCTCGAATTGACCTCTAAATTGCGTACCAGCAATTATAGAAGTCATATCTAATAAATATACTTCTTTATTTAAAAGTTTTGCAGGTACTTTTTTTTCTGCTATTTTTATAGCAAGTCCTTGAGCTATTGCGGTTTTACCAACGCCTGGTTCACCTATTAAACAAGGATTATTTTTTGAACGTCTATTTAAAATTTGTACAATTCTTTGAATTTCTTTTGTTCTACCTATAACTTGATCTAATTGACCTTGTTTAGCTTTATTAGTTAAATTTGTACCATAAGTATCTAAAAACTTTTTCTTTTTGTCTTTACTTTTCTTGTCAACTTTTACTTTTTTTCTTTGAGAAGAAGAATCTTCTTCATTTTCTATATTATCTGGATTTGAAAACATATTTGAAAATATAGAACCTAAGGAATTAGAATTATTTTTATTTGATATTTCATCATTGAGTTCGTTAATATTTAAATTTTCTGATAAATCCTTAAATATATTTTCAAATTGTTTTGACATATTATCTAAGTCTTCATCTGATAAGTTTGCTTGTTTTGCTAAAACATCTAATGGATTTATTCCTTTCTTTTTAGCACAGTCATAACATAAACCTTCTAATTGATTTTTATTGTCTTTTATTGTATTTATAAAAACTACTGCTGTATTTTTTTTGCATATTGAACATAACATATATATATAAACTCTCCTTTATTATTTAACCTATTATCTAATGATACATTAAATTTGGAATATAGTCAATTTAAATGCATGAAATTTATGTGAAAATTAATAAAAAATAGTTATATAGTTGTAATAAAAATAAAATATTAGACATATATATGTAATATAAATAAAATTTGACAAGTAAAAAATCTAATAGTATAATTAAAAACGTCTTAAGAAGGAGGGATAAAACCTTATATGAGAAAAGAGGAAAAAGCGTCTATTTCTGCAGTTAAGATAATAATTATAAGTTTAATATTTATATTATTTTCTGGAATTGGAGTAATGGCGGTTAATTCACAAATAAACAATGTAAAGGTTCAATTTCCAAATAATTATGAATTAAGTATATTGACAACAAAGACTAATGTTGGTGAAATTTTAAAGGACAATCACATATCTGTTGGTGAAGAGGAAGCAATAGAACCAGCATTAGATGAAGATATAGGACCAGACAAAGTTATAAAGATAACACAAAGTTTTGAAGAAACAGATGATACTCAAGCAATTGAAGCTTTAAGTACAGAAGATGTTATAGATGACTATTCTATAGAAATAGAAAAGATAGAAACAATGGAAGTTGAAATACCATATGAAACAATAACAAAAGATGTTAGTGGTGGAAATACTGAAAATAATCAGACTAAAGTTATTCAAGAAGGACAAAATGGATTAAAACAAATTGTTTATAAAATAACTTACAAAGATAATATTGAAATTGATAGGATTGAGCTTAGTTCAACAGTGATAAAAGAACCTGTAAATAAAATTGTTCAGGTAAGCAAAAAAACTACTATATCAAGAAGTAGTACTTCTGAAAGAACAGGAAGTAATCCATCTACAACATCAACTTCATCACTTGCTAAAAAAGTAGCTAATATAACTCCAGAGGTAAAAACATTAAATGCTTCTGCATATACAGCATCAACATGTGGTAAGTCTGTTACAGATAGTGGATATGGTAGAACTGCTTCAGGAAGTATGGCACAATCATGGTATACTGTTGCAGCAGGAAAGGGATATCCTATAGGTACAGTAATTTATATACCATATTTTAAAGATAAGCCAAATGGAGGATGGTTTGTAGTTCAAGATAGAGGTTCTGCAATTTCAAATAGTAAGATTGATATTTATATGGATAGCTATAATGATTGTAAGAAATTTGGTAGAAGAAATTTAGAGTGTTATATATATAAATTGTAAAGTAAAAAAAGATACTGATAAAATCAACGATTTTATCAGTATCTTTTTTTACTTACTCAATAAATAAAATTATTCATTCTTCACCATTCGTTAGTTAGTGTAAAATAAATGTAGGCAAAATATAAAAAATTTTTGTCTACATTTATTTTAATATATATTGAAAAAACA
>CALXBW010000002.1 GCA_944386645.1 uncultured Clostridia bacterium
AAATATTAATAAAAATTTAAAGAAAGGAGTGTATGGTTATTTAAGTTATTAAATATATCATACAAGGTTTTTATGAAAAATATAAAAGGATATGTTAGTTTTATTTTACATGCTCATTTACCATTTGTATACCATCCAGAAAGTGAAGATTATTTAGAAGAACAGTGGTTATTTGAAGCAATGTCAGAAACTTATATTCCATTACTTTTAAATTTTAAAAAATTAGAGGATGAAAAAGTTAATTTCAGAATAACAATGTCTTTAACTCCTCCTTTACTTTCTATGTTAGACAATAAATTATTACAACAAAGATATATAAAATATTTAGAGCAACATATAGAGCTATCAGAAAAAGAAATTGAGAGAACAAAATATGATAAAAGGTTAAATGAATTATCAAAATATTATTTTAATAGATATTCTAACGATTTACATGTATTTAAAGATATATACAATTGCAATTTAATTTCAGGGTTTAAACATTTTCAAGATATAGGTGTTTTAGAAATAATTACTTGTGGTGCTACTCATGGCTATTTCCCTATTCTATATGTTAATGAAAAAACTGTAAAAGCGCAAATTGGTGTTGGTGTTCAAACATATGAAAAATATTTTGGCAGAAAACCACGTGGTATATGGCTTCCTGAATGTGGATATGTACCTCAAGCAGATAAATATCTAAAAGAATTTGGAATAGAATATATCATAACAGAATCACATGGTATTTTATATGCTGATCCTACTCCTATATATGGTACATTTGCACCTATTGTTTCTCCTGGTGGAGTTATAGCATTTGGAAGAGATATAGAATCTTCTAAACAAGTTTGGAGTTCCATTATTGGATATCCTGGTGATTTTAATTATAGAGAATATTATAGAGATATTGGGTATGATACAGATTATGACTATATAAAACCATATATAGCCAAAAATGGTGATAGAGTACATACTGGTATTAAATATTATAGAATAACTTCCAAAAAAGGTGATTTTAAAGATTATTATAATATTCAATGGGCAAAAGATTCAGCAGAAAAACAAGCTGGACATTTTCTAGATTCAAGAACTTCTCAAATAAATTATCTGGCTGATAACATGCATGTCCCACCAATTGTAGTATGTCCATATGATGCAGAACTTTATGGTCATTGGTGGTATGAAGGCCCATATTGGTTGTATATATTATTTAAAAAGATTTATTATGATGATTGTAATTTCGAACTTATTACGCCAGGTGAATATATAGATAAATTCCCTGAAATGCAAGTTTCTTCACCTTGTATATCTAGTTGGGGTAAAAATGGTTATAGTGAAGTTTGGCTAAATGGTACTAATGATTATGTTCATAAACATCTTCATGTTGCTGGAGATAGAATGGTAGAATTAGCACATCTATTTCCAAACGAAGATGATACTATAATACGTGAAGCTCTAAATCAATGTGCAAGAGAATTATTACTTGCACAAAGTAGCGATTGGTTATTTATTATTACAAATGGAACTATGGTTGATTATGCAAAAAGACGTATAAAAGATCATATTGGAAGATTTACAGAATTGTATGATCAAATAAAAAATTCACATATAGATGAAGATTATTTAAAAATGGTTCAAGAAAAAGATGCGATATTTCCTGATATAGATTATATGATTTATTATTAAAGGACAAATGAAATTTCATTTGTCCTTTATATACTTAATAAATAGAGTAGTAGAAGAAGGATATATATAATGATTTAGAAGTCAAAGGCATTTAGGAAGACCCCAGCTATCATTTTGACAATAAATTATTATATATATCCTTCTTCTACGGTTCATTTTTTTATATGAATTTATATTTTAAGATATTCCTTCGAAGTTGCGTGTGAACACTGTTCGCCCCTTGTTTTTGATTTTTTCTACAATTTTATATATGTTTTATTTGTTAAATATTGTATTTTGCTATGTTAGGGTTATATCATTATTTTCATTCTTTAACTGCCCAATAAAATAATTTTAACTAATTTTCTTGACTTTTTACTTATAAATGCCCTATAATAAATATAGGAAATGGAGAAACCACAAAGTGGTTTGCCTATTGTGATATGGAAAACACATCTACAACGGTCAAATTACAGATGTGTTTTTTGTTGGTTATTTTTGTTTGCTAATAATTACTACCAATGCAATAATTAAGGCAAACGTAATGATAGTTACTCCTATTAATGAATAATATAATATGTATATTGTTGCAATTAATGCTTGTATTTCTACCATACGCCTCACCTCCTTATTGGAGGCAAACCACATCTGCTTATTCTCATTTCCTATGTCAATTGTTTTACAATATTATTTTAACACTGTCTATAAATTTCATTAAATTTATAAATATCTTTTAAATCTATGTGACAAATTACTATAAATCTTTTCAACCACAAAATTGTAATTATATTTTAGGATATTATAATAAATTTATCCAATTTTTCCTTCCATACACTATCCTAACAATTAAATACTATCATTTTTTAATCTATAAAATATAATATAATTATCTACTCTCAACTTTCTTATTTCTAGTTTTCTTATTACATCATCAGCAATAATTGTATATATTTCTGGATTATCTTTTATGAATATTCTGTGATATGGTCACCCTGTAAAATTATTCTATCTGTTATATAATGGAGAGAGGTAGATAGTGTATTGCCATTAAAATACAGCACTATACATAAAAGCTAACTCTAAAACCGTATATCGCTACTAGTATATCCTTCCTCACTGATAACACATACAGCTACTGGATAACGATCTCCATCAGAATAAAAACTTCCTCCTCTATTCACATGATAAATATCTTTAGAATATTTTTCTTGTGTCCATTCCAAGCCACTCTCGCAAATTTACTATTATCTGTTATTGGTATCCACACATACTCATTAAAATCTGGCACTGTTCCTGATGTCTGCCCTCCATCATATGTTATTGCTTTATCTCCTTTTATTTTGCTAAATAGTAGCTCTCTCTTTACAGCTCCAACGTTTTTACTCATTGCTTTTACTCCTCTTTTGTTTTTTTATTTTTTCTTTCTTTTGATGAACTTTTTCAATTCTTTTTTATTATAATTTTTTATTTTTTGTTTGTAAATAATCATTTTTATTTTCTACTTAAGTATACAAGTTTCAATTTTAATATATTTGAATAAAATATGTATATCTAAAAGTATTTTAGTAGATAATATTATACATAATGGAAGGAGAATTGAAGTGATAAGATCTTTTTGCATAAAAACAAATAATAATTATATCTTAAATTATCTACTAGATTATTTTAATGACAATCCCCCTGAAAATATGTATTTTTCATTAAATTCATTTAAAATATATGATAATGCAATTTTTCATTACAAAGGTGAAAATTATGAGCTTTTCTATAATTATGTTGCTAAAGCATTTTTAGATTTAATTATTGAATTTTATGAAGACAAACTAATTTCTAATCTATTAGAATATAATTATTTCTATTTTTCTGATAAAGAAAAAAAACATATTCTAACAATATGCAAAAATTTTTCTTCAGACATAGAAAATTTAGAATTCTTAAAAAGAAAAAGTATAATATTTGATATATGTAAAGAATATATAGAAGAAAATAAATTTGTTATTTTAGATGGATTTATACGATTTCGATTACAAGAATATATGTGTATTTTAGATGATTTAGTAGATTCGGCTGTTAATAGTTTTATAATAGAAAAAGAATATGTTGAATTTATCAATTTGTTAAAATTCTATATAAATTCACAAATTCCATCTAATAAGATTATTCATTTAATATATTTCAAAAATGAATCTGTTTTATTAGATGAAGAAAAGAATATTATAAAAATTGACACAAATATAACAAATGCAAAATATATGTCTGATATAACATTCTCTTCTAATGATTACTGCCTTAATACCCTTTTAAATATATTACCCAAACAAATATTTATTCATCTAATAGATGCAAATGAAGACGAATTTATTAATACATTAAAAAATATTTTCGGAAAAAAAGTCACTATTTGCTTTGAATGTGAAATGTGCAAAAAATATAAAACAAATCCTTTTATCTATAAAAAATAATTATTGCTCGAATCCCCCAATTATATTGTATACATTGTTATAACATAAATTATTAAGTATTTTCATGGCCTTTTTACTTCTGTTACCACTTTGACAGTATACTATAATTGGGGTTTCTCTATTTTGTACTTTCTTTCTTATACTTGTACTTAATTCAGATAAAGGAATGGATATTGCACCATTTAAATGATATTCATCATATTCTTGATGGCTCCTTACATCTATTAATACACTTTCTTTAATTTCCTTTAACATTCTTTTTGCCTCTTCCATTGATATATCATTTTCATCATTTCTAAATAGAGTTCTGGTTATTCTCTTTAAAAATTTCATCTCACACCTCCATTGTTTTATTATATTTTTATTTGAACAAAAAAAGAGTACTAATATATAATATTAATACCCTTTTTTTATGTGAATATGTTATTCTTTGACATCTTTCTTTATTAATTTTAATTTATTCTCATTGTTAATAGATATTCCTAACACTGTAAATACAAATGCCATTAATGCAATTGGAATTGTTGTAGCATTTACAGACAATCTAGTTATAGCATATATACTATAAAGCAATGCTTCTATTACAATAATCCATAATACAGCTGATAATAAAGTTTTCCAAAAACCTAATTTATGATATCTTATAGCTATATATATAACAGCTATAGCTAAAGCAATTATTATAGGAACTATATATGGTTTTATGATATCAAATATACTCATTTGTGATTCTTTAATTACTTCCACATCATCTTTTGTATATTCTACTCCATATTTTTCATTTATTGCATTTACGAAATTCTCTATTTGTTCATCATTGCTATCTTTAACTGTAACAGCTACCATATCATTAAATATCTCGACTATTTGAACTTTATTTTCATTTTTTCCAAACACATTATTACTTATTTCTTCTATATCTTTTCTATCAACTACTTTTCCTATATACAATTCTACTTTTTCATTTGCTTGATATTCTAAACTATAATTCAAACCCTTTAACATTCCTAATGCTATACCAATTATTATTATTAATCCAATTACTACATAAAGTACACTCTTTTTCATTTAAGACTTCCTCCTATTTATCTTCAGATTTTATAACTAATATATTTTTTACTACTAAGTAATTGTATATTGATGATAATAACAAGCCCCAGAACATTGTTGCACCAAAACTACTTAATTGTAACCATGAATTAAAACAAAATACGATTGCAATTATATAAATTGGTATTAGCATAATTGTTGTATTTAATATAGTCTCGTTTATATTTCTCTTTTCTTTATTCGCTTTTAATACACTATTCATTGCTATAAATTGTATTATTAATGAAACTGCTGTTGCAGCCATACTTCCTAATGTAATATATATATTTGTACCTTTTATAATTAGCATCAATAAAGCTAAATAACCTATAAATGCTATTGCATCACATAGTCCACTTGCCTTATATTTTACTAATAAGTAAATTATTAATATCGCCATAATAACTACAGCTACAATTATAATTATTTTTAATATATCTTGATTTATATAAGCTGATACATATTGGTTTATATCTAATGTATATGTTAATGGCATCATATCATTATTTAATACCATAGCAATATATGATGCATTATTTATATAATCGTTTAATTCTGTTGCATCTTTTGTACTATTTCCTATTGAAATTTGTAACTGTCCATTAGATATTGTTTCTCCAAAATATGTTGTTAATAATTCTTGTCCATCTAATTGCATTGTTATAGTTTTCTTAGTAGACTCACCATTTTCATCTGTTGTTTCAATATATGTTTTTGAAACATCTTCAAGTTTTTTAGTACCTTCTTCATTAAAGTTTATACTTAAATATACTGTTGTTCCTGTTGAATCTGGATAATACATTATAGTCGCATCTTTTAAATCGTTTTTGCTTAATAAAACTTCTTTTGTATCAGCATCTATTATTGTAAAATCACCTTTTAAAGTTAAATATTGTAACACTTCATCTGTTCTTGTATTTTCTGGTAATTCAAGTGTGATTGTTCCATCTTCCTCATTAACTCTTATATTATACTCACTAATATTTGCATATTTCATTCTATTTTGTACAATTTCTTTTGATTTTTCAAAGTTTTCTTTTGTTAAAATATTCTCTTTTGTTTCTTCTTGCTCTGTATTACCTTCTGTGCTTGTATTATTAGCAGTATTTTCATCTACAGTATTATTTTCATTTTCTTCTACTGTATTTGTATTTTCCTCTGTATTTGTTGTATTTGTATCCTCACTTGTATTCTCTTGTGTAGCCTTTTCTTCTGAGTTAGTTTCGTCTGTTTCTTCCTTTGTAGTAGACTCATCAACCTTTAATGTTACCATTCTATAACCACTTACATCTTTACCTAATAAATAATCTGGTAAAATATTCTCCATAACTCCATGTTTTTGTTTGTAAATTCCTACAAATGATATAAGTGATATTAGTATTACTGCAACTACTATAACTAATATCTTTAGTACACTATTCTTTTTCACTTTTTATCCTCCCTAAATATTATAATAATTTTGTATCATTTATTATTAATTCAAACCATAAGTCTAAAAATTTAGCAGCATATTTACTCATCATAGTCCTGTCCATAAATATTTCAAAATAATCAAGCATAGGACAAATATTTGTATCAATAGTTAAATCTAATGTTATAACTTTTTTCCTACTATCTACTCTTAGCTCTGAATTTGTAACAGCATAATTAACCTTATCATGTATATCAAAACTTGCTAAATTTTTGTTTACTACTCTATCTCTATGAACATCTGATTTATCAGCCAAAATTAAAGCTGCTGAAATACTACTAACTGCTGTTCCCGTTTTTTCATCATGATTTCCTATTGCCATTAGTACTTCAACTCTATCTTTTATATTCATTCCCATATCTTTCAAAATATTATAAGCTAACATTGCTCCATTATGAGCATGGTCAACTCTATTTATACAATTTCCTATATCATGTAAATAACCTGCAATTTTTGCAAGTTCAATTTCTTTTTCATTATAACCTAAAGTAGTTAAAATATATGAAGCTCTTCTTGAAACAATTTCAATATGTCTAACAGAATGTTCTGTATAGCCTAAAACATCTAATTGTTTTTGTGCTCCTAAAACTAACTCTTTAACCTCTTCGTTATTTTTTACATCTTCCAGTTTTATCAAATTTATACCCTCCTGAAATAAATCTCCTTAAATTTTATATTAAATAAAAAAAAATATCAACACTTTTATTAAAAAATGTTAATACTTTTTATGACGTAAATTATTCACTATTCACTGCACACAAAGTTTGCAGTGAATATGAATATAACATTACTTTATATTAATTCCTACAATTCCACCTATCATACCCGCAATAATACTTGCTATAATCATTATAATTGATTGAGGATTTAATCCAAAGCCTACACTTGTTATACTCGAAACAATATAAAGAAACAAAATATATATAAGTCCAATTACACCACCATACAAAATACCATTTTTAGATAATTTTATTGTGCTAATAGATGTTCCTATTAATATGCTTAAAGCTGTTATTGTAATGATACTTGGTGATATTAACTCTTCTGATAAATTGCTATATGTTAATACTGCAGATAATATAAATATAGCAACAAGTGTTGTTATAAAAGATATAACAATTCCTTTTATTATAATAAACATATTACTATTATAGTTTGCATTATCTAAAACTTTATTCATAAGCTCCTCCTTTATTTTTAATACTACTATAGTAATATATTAATAATATTATTTTTATAGAACGATAAATATAAAAAACAAATATTTCTATATAACAAAGTCTGTTATATCTAAATACATTCTTCTTAGATTATATTTTACAAACTGTATAACTTTAGATATATTTTTAATTATATAGAAAAAAACCCTAAATAGTAAAAAACTATTTAAGGTCTTCTATTCAACCAAAAAACCCTCTTTTTTTAACAGGTGGTTGCTCATTCATAGTTCTAGCAAGTTTTGTTAATAATTCTCTTTGTTCAGATGTAAGTTTTTTAGGTACTTGAACAACTACTGTAAAAACAAAATCTCCTCTATAACTACCACTAACACTTTTAAATCCTTTATTTTTTATTGTAAATTTAGTACCAGTTTGCGTACCACTTGGTATTTTAAACTTCTCCATTGTTCCATCTACTAATGGAATCTGTAAATCTGCACCTAAAGTAGCTTGTGTAAATGTTATTGGAATATCACAAAAAATATTTTCATTCTTTCTTGTGTAAATACTATGTCTTTTCAAATGCACTACAATATATAAATCACCTTTTGGTGCACCTTTTTCACCAAATTCACCTTCATTCTTTAACACTATCGTTTGATTATCATCTATTCCAGCAGGAATTTTCACCATTATTTTTGTTTGCTTTCTTACTTTTCCTTTACCTCTACAATCTGGACATGGTTCCTTAATAATTTTTCCTGTACCATTACAATTAGAACATGTTTTTGAAGTTCTCATTTGCCCTAAAATTGTTGTAACAACTTGTTGTATTTTACCAGTTCCACCACACATATTACATGTCTCAGGATGTGTACCTGGTCTTGATTTTTCTCCATGACACGTCTTGCATTCTTCATTTCTTGTAAGCACAATTTCTTTTTCAATACCTGTATATGCTTCTTCAAATGTAATTTCAACATTATATCTTAAATCTGCACCTCTTCTAGGTCCTGCATTTCTACCAGAACCTCCTCCAAAGTCAAATCCAAATCCCTTAAATATATTAGAAAATATATCATCGTCAAAGCCACCGCCATAATTTGTATATGTATAGCTTCCACTTTGCCCATTAAATCCACCAAAACCTGAAGGTCCATCTGGTCCAAATTGATCATACATTTGTCTTTTTTGTTTATCAGATAAAGTTTCGTAAGCCTCATTTATTTCTTTAAATTTAGCCTCCGCCTCTTTCTTATTATCAGGATTTGCGTCTGGATGATATTTTTTTGCTAATTTCCTATATGCTTTTTTTAGTTCTTCATCAGTCGCATCTTTGCTTACACCAAGAATTTCATAATAATCTCTTTTTGAAGCCATCTAATTCCTCCTATGGTCTGTTTATTATCATTTTAAGTTCTAGAAAGTTAAATTTCTAGAACTTAAATAAGACCTATTATAAATTATTTTTTATCATTTCCATCATCTTCTACTTTATAGTCAGCATCATATACATTTCCATTTTCATCTGTTTTTGGACCATTTTGAGCATCAGTAGTTTGAGAAGCATTATTATCAGCATTTTGTTGTTTTGTTTGATTATATAATTTTTCAGATATTTCATAAAATACTGTTGTTAATTTTTCTGTTGCTTGTTTAATATTTTCAACATCAGAACCCTCTAAAGCTTTTTTAACATTCTCTATTTCTGTCTCTACTTTTGCTTTCTCTTCTCCACTTACTTTATCACCTAATTGTTCCAATGTTTTTTGGCTATTATATACTAAACTTTCAGCATTATTTCTTGTTTCAATTTCATCTTTTTTCTTCTTATCTTCACTAGCATGTGCTTCTGCATCTTTAACAGCTTTATTAATATCCTCTTCAGATAAGTTTGTACTTGCTGTAATAGAAACTTCTTGACTATTTCCTGTTGCCAAATCTTTTGCAGAAACATGTACTATACCATTTGCATCTATATCAAATGTAACTTCAATTTGTGGTACACCTCTTGGGGCAGCTGGTATTCCTGTTAATTGGAATCTTCCTAATGTTTTATTATAAGTTGCCATCTCTCTTTCACCTTGTAAAACATGTATTTCAACACTTGTTTGACCATCTGCTGCCGTTGAGAATATTTGTGATTTCTTTGTAGGTATTGTTGTATTTCTTTCTATTAATTTTGTAAATACTCCTCCATAAGTTTCAATACCTAAAGATAATGGAGTTACATCTAATAATACTAAATCTTTAACATCACCAGATAAAACACCTGCTTGAATAGCTGCACCTATAGCAACACACTCATCTGGATTTATTCCTTTATGAGGTTCTTTACCTGTTATTTTCTTTACAGTTTCTTGTACTAATGGAACCCTTGTAGATCCACCAACTAATAAAACTTTGTCAATTTTATCATTTGTTAATCCAGCATCATTTAACGCTTGATTTACAGGCCCTGTTGTACTTTCAACTAAATCACTTATTAATTCTTCAAATTTAGCTCTTGTTAATGTTATATCCATATGTTTTGGTCCTGAACTATCAGCTGTAATAAATGGTAAATTAATATTTGTTTGTTGCATACCAGATAATTCTATTTTTGCTTTTTCAGCAGCTTCTTTTAATCTTTGCATAGCCATTTTATCTGTACTTAAATCTATACCTTGAGATTTTTTAAATTCAGCAACTAAATATTCAATAATTTTTTGATCAAAATCATCTCCACCTAATCTATTATTACCACTTGTTGCTAAAACTTCAAAAACACCATCACCAATTTCTAGTATAGATACATCAAATGTACCTCCACCTAAATCATATACCATTATTTTTTGGTCTTTATCTTCTTTATCCATTCCATAAGCTAATGCTGCAGCTGTAGGTTCATTTATAATTCTTAAAACTTCTAATCCAGCTATTCTACCAGCATCTTTTGTTGCTTGTCTTTGGCTATCACTAAAATATGCTGGAACAGTTATAACAGCTTGTGTAACTGGCTGTCCTAAATAATTTTCAGCATCAGATTTTAATTTTTGTAATATCATTGCTGATATTTCTTGTGGAGTAAATTCATCTCCATCTATTTTTACCTTTCTATCTGTTCCCATATCTCTTTTTATTGAAATTACAGTATGATCTGGATTTGTAACTGCTTGACGTTTTGCTATTTGTCCTACTAATCTTTCACCATTTTTTGAAAATGCTACAACACTAGGGGTTGTTCTATTACCTTCTGGATTAGGTATAACTACTGGCTCTCCTCCTTCCATTACTGCTACACATGAATTTGTTGTTCCTAAATCAATACCTATGATTTTTCCCATTTTTATTTCCTCCTTCTTGAGATTTTAAATCTCTTATAAACATATATTATTAATTTGCTACTATAACCATTGAATGTCTTATAACTTTATTGCCTATTTTATATCCAGCTCTAAATTCATCTTTAATCTCTTGTTCTCCTAAATTTGGATCTTCAACATGATTTACTGCTTCATGTATTTCAGGATCAAATTTTTTTCCTACGCTTTCAATTTTTTGAACACCAAAAGAATTTAAAACATCTTTTATTTGTTTATCTACAAGTTCAATTCCTTGTTTATATTGTTCATCTTTTGTTTGTGTGTTAACAGCTTTGTCTAAATTGTCTACTGCTGGTAATATAGCTGATATAACATCAGCTAGTATAGAATTATATAATAATTCTCTTTCTTTAGAACTTCTTTTTTTGTAATTTTCAAACTCAGCCATTAATCTTTTTAGCCTATCTGTCGTTTCTTCTAATTCCTTATTAATTTTTTCTAGTTCAGTATTTTCTTGATTTACACTTTCTTCATTAATTGCTTGTTCTTTTTTTTCTTCATTTTCATTATTGTTTACATTTTCTTGCATTATATCCCTTCTTTCTTTTGATATACTAATCTTTGTCCATTTGCTCCCATCTATTGTCTAGTATCTTCTTTATATATTTCATAACAGAAATTACTTTTGAGTAATCCATTCTAGTTGGACCAATAATTCCAATAGTCCCTAAATCTTTCTCATCAAGTGAATTTTTAAAAGTTATAATACTAAGATTTTTTAATTCATCATACTCATTTTCATTTCCTATATATACATTTATATTTTTTTCATTTGTACTATTTAATACAGATAAAACAAGTTCATTTGTATCTAATATTTTTAAAACATTTCTTGCAACTTCTACATTATTAAACTCTGGAAAATCAAAAACCTTTTCTTTGCCTTCTAAATATATATTATTATCTGCATTAATTACTTTGTTTATTTCTTGTAATATTGGTCTTATTATTTTTAATTCACAATTTATTTCAGATATAATATATTCTTCCATTGAAGTATCTATTTGTCCTAATGGCTTTCCTCTTAATTTATTATTAAATATAAAATTTAAATTTTCAACTTGTAACTCTGTTATATCTGAGTCAAATTTTATTATAGATTCTTTTATTATACCTGTATCTGTTAATATTACAGCCATTAATACTCTTGTTCCTAATAATACAAATTTTATATCTGTAATAATATGAGTAGATGTTTTTGGTCCAATCGCTACTGAAGTATAATGAGTAATCTCAGATAATGTATTTGTAGCTATTTTTGTTAGTTCTTCTATCTCATTTACATTAGCAGTTAATCTATTAGTAATATATCTAATTTCATCAAAACTTATATTATTAGAATTTAACAACTCATCTACATACAATCTATATCCTTTAGCAGAAGGTACTCTACCGGCTGATGTATGTGGTTTTTCAAGATATCCAGTTTTCTCTAAATTATTCATTTCATTTCTGATAGTTGCACTACTAAAATTAAATCCATAATTATCTACTATAGAAGCTGAACTAACTGGCTCAGCAGTTCCAATATATTCTTCTATAATTGCTTGTAATATTCTTTTTTTCCTATCATCAAGCATATAATCACCTCTTTTAGCACTTTACATATCAGAGTGCTAACCTTCATATATATTATATCCATAATTCTCTTTTGTCAATACTTTTTATTTAAAATTCACAAAATGAACATAATTCAATATAATTTTAAAATTTTTAGAATCATAACCACCCGTTTTACGGGTGGTTATGATTCTATTACCAATATAATTAATATATTTCTTTTCTTACTATTCATTTATCATTCTTCTAAAATTATTAAAATAATATTTATTTTAGTTGTTATTTATTAATTCTTTGTTGGATCATATGGTTCTGTACTATTAGGATTACCATTATTTTTTGTTGAGTCTATTTTTATATAAGTAGTTGTATTATTAGTTATATCATACATTACAACTGTATCTCCTTTAGTAGAATTTTCTCCTGTTGTTTCTTTTTGTTCTTTATTAACATAAATAATTTTATATCCATCATAATTATCTATAATATAATTTAAAAAATCTTGTACTTTACTCTCTCCAATATAAAATGCTTTACCTGAATCAAGTATATTAGTTATTAGATATCCTTTATCTGTTAATGATACACTTATATTTTTATATCCTAATAGTGGAATATCAACACCTATTTCTATACTGTAATTTTCTGATGTATGTATTCCCGTGTCATTATCACTATATATATTTTTCAAATTTACATCATTAAATAACATTTGCCAAATTATATTATTATCTACATTATAAAATTCAATTTTGGAATATTCCATATTACATTCTAAATTTTTATTCCAATAATTATAATGTATTGTACCAAAAGAAACTATATTTTTTAAGTTTAAATCTTCCATAAATTCACCTAGTGTTGTTGGTTTATAATATGAATTTACATATACATAATAGTCACTATCATTTTCAAACTGTACTGCAATAACACATTTCTGAGATAAATCATTTACAGAATATATATCCCCATTCTTATTATAACTAGTTTTTGTATATGTGTCATATCCAGTTAAAATTGCTGTACCTATTTTATTTCCTATCTTATCTCTTTCAATCTTTGTTGTCCTACTAGAATATCTATTGTTATTATAATTGACCTCACTAAATTGTTGACTAATAGACATTTCTTCCCAACGTGGTACTATTGCTGTAGCTGATTCTGTTGAACTAGAATCTCCATATACTTCTTTTATCATCCATTGTCCATCTTTTTTATTTTGAACAGTTTTTGAATTAAATAAATTACTCGCATTAAACCCTATAATTGCAATAATTATTATACATATTGGTATTAAAGCATATCTAATTTTAAATTTTTTCATACTACTCACTCCTTCCACTTTTGATAGAATTGCGTTGTAGTTCTTTTCTTTATTAAAATCTTTTTCTATCTCTTTTTTTAAATTATTATACATCTTCTATATCACCTTCTAACTTTACATCTTTTTTTATATTCTTTATAGTTCTATATAGGACATTTTTAACATTAGATTCACTCATATATAATTGTTCTGCAATTTGTGATATTTTTAATTCTGAATAATAATATAAATAAAAAATTTTAATTACAGTAATATTCTTTTGTTTAATATATTTCCAAACCTCTTGTGCATTTAATTTTGTTACTACATCCATTTCTGTATTAAGATCAGATGGAATTTCTAATTCATATTTTTCATCATCAATAGAATAATTTTTTTGTTTATATAATAACCCATAATATCTTTGTATTTTCTTTTTTGCTATTCCTATTATATAATTTTGATAATTTTCTAATACTATATATTCCTTTCTTTTTAAGATTTTATATAGTTCTATATAAGTTTCTTGTAATAAATCATTAACATCATCAATATTTAAGCATTTGCAAACAATATACATTAAGGTGCGATTATATGTATTATTATATATTTCTTCAAAATTTTCTATGGATAATTGAATACTCATTTCTATCTCCTTTGTTATATAGTGCCTTATTTTTACAAAAAAGTTTCTTTTTTTTGTAAATTTTTATATTTTTTTCATAATACCATAAAAATATTTTTCACTCAAGGAAAAAATAGGATATAACGAAATCGAAGATTTCTATATTCTCGTATATACTAAATTAATTTGCAATTGTCTGTTTCTCTCTTTCTGTTAATACTTGTATATTAATTACTTGAATTGGTTTCATCTCATAATACTACTCATGCAGCAAAAAAAATGAAATATATACAATATTTAAAATCTAAATTTTAATATATCGATATATTTCATTTTATACAAAAAAAGTTTTAAATAACTTAAAAGGGGATATATAATTAAATAAATTTTAATATTAATTTAAAATAATAAATCACCAACTTATATCGCATCTCTCCTTTCATTTAAAATTTAGTTATAATATTTCCTATGCAATATATTTTGAAATCTCTCTTGTTGTTAAAACTTTTCCTTGGCTAACTAGTTTATCATTAATAACTAATCCAGGAATATTTTTTACTCCATATTTATCTAATGACTTTTTATCATCTAATTTTTCTACTTCTATATCCTGATTTATCTCATCTGACAATCTTGTAATCATTTTATACAACTTCATGCCATTACTACAATTCGACCCTATAATTTTTATATTCATCCATTCACCACCATTTCTATAATAAATTTCTTATTATTTTACAATACATCTTTCTTAATCACTCCCTTCTTAATTGTTGTACTTATTTTATCCATGTTTTATGTATTTTTGGTGAATATTTTTTGTATTTTAGGTAAAAAAATACCATCAAATATTAATTTTATATTAACATTTAATGGTCATAAAATTATATTATATGTTTGTATAACTTAATTTCAAATGTAGTTCCCTTGTTTGGCTCACTTTTTACTGTTATTGTACCATTTTGTTGCTCTATTATTCTTTTTGCAAGTGATAATCCAACACCTATACTATCCTTATTTGAATTTTTTCCTTTATAAAACTTTTTAAAAATATTTTCTAAATCTGTTTTATTTATACCCTCTCCATAATCTACTATTTTTATAGAAGTATATACAGAATTAGTCTCGCATTCTATATCTATCTCTCCATTTTCTCTTGAATGCTCTATAGCATTTTTTATTATATTTATTACTGCTTCCTTCATCCAATCTTTATCTATATAAATTTCTATATTTTCATTTATTTTAGTTACAACATTTACATTATTTATTTCTATTATAATTTCAAGTTTTTTAACACAATCATTAATAAATTCATTTAAATTTATACTCTCAAATTTATAATTAACTGTTTTTGTATCTAATTTTGCAAGTTTCAATAATGAAACTAGGAGCCAGTTAATCCATTTTATTTGTTTAGTTACTTCATGTAAAATTTTATTTTTTCTATCTTCATCTATATTTTTTTCACTTGATAATATATCTAACATAACTGATATTGATGTTAATGGAGTTTTTATTTGATGTGATATATCAGAAATTGAATCAGATAAAGCTTTTTTCTCTTTTTTTAAAATATCATTTTCCTCTCTTAACATAACAGTTACTTTATATATATTATTTTTAAGTAAACTTATCTCTCCTTCATTATTACTACTTACTAATAAAGAATAGTTTTTATTATATAATTCTTCTAAATAATATGATATTTTTCTAAGTTTCTTATTTTTTATTAACTCATATATTATAAATATAGTTAATAAAATTACAAACAATAATAAAACAAATAAAATATTGAATATAAGATTTCTATTTGTTTTTTCTTCTAAATTTAAATTTATTAATATTTCATCTGTATTTATTCCATACTTTTTTAAAATGTTATCTGTATTATTTACATCATTAACATTTATTATTTCTTTTATAATTACATCCTTAAATTCTGGGTATTTTTCATCAACAATCTCTATAACAGACATTAATATATTATTTAACTCTTTTTTATATTCATCTTGTTGAAACTTAAAAATCAAAAATAGACATATAGTAGCTAAAGCTATAAATAATAGCTCTATGATTATTAAAATTTTTATATCTCTATTTTTCATCTAATCACCTATTTTATATCCAATTCCTCTTACTGTTTTTATTATCTTTGGATTTGCTACATCATCTTCTATTTTTTCTCTTATCCTTTTTATATATACAGTTAATGTATTATCATTAACAAAATTTCCTGCAATATCCCATATTTTTTCTAAAATTTGCTCCCTTGTTAAAATACTTCCTTTATTTAAAAATAACATTGATATAATTTTGGTTTCTAATGCAGTTAAATTTAACTCTTTTCCATCTTTATATAAAATATTTTTGTTAACATTATACTCTACATTATTAACTCTTATTACCTCATCTATGTTTTTCTTCTTATTATATCTTCTTAATATATTGTTTACTCTTGAAACTAATTCTCTACCTCTAAATGGCTTTGTTATGTAATCATCTGCACCAATATCTAAGCCATTTACAATATCATTTTCATCACCTAAAGCTGTTAAAAATATAATTGGTACATCCTTAATTTTTTTAAAGTATTTAAATAATTCAATTCCATTTCCTATAGGTAAACATATATCTAGAATTATAAGATTAAAATCAATTTTATCAAATTTTAATTTCGCATCTATTTCATCTTCTGCTATTATTACTTTTTTTCCATCTGATTCTAAAAAATATCTTATACTATTTGAAATTATTGAATTATCCTCTACTACTAAAATATTTTCCAATGTATCCCCCTATATTTTTCTAAAAACTCCACTTACTTTTCCAAGAATTTTACAATCATCTACAATTATTGGACTCATTGAACTATTTTCTGGTTGTAATCTTATATGATCTTTTTCTTTATAAAATGTTTTTACTGTTGCCTCATCTTCTATTAAAGCAACTACAATTTCTCCATTTTCTGCTGTATTTTGCTTTCTTACCAATATGTAATCACCATCTAGAATTCCAGCTTCAATCATACTTTCTCCTCTAACAGTAAGCATGAAACTTTCACTGTTTCCAACAAAATCTATTGGTATAGGAAAAGTATCTGTTATATTTTCTACTGCTAAAATAGGAGCACCTGCTGTTATTCTACCTACAACTGGCACATCAACCATTTCTTTTCTTGTATATAACTCTTTTTCTGTATTTTTATTCTCTAAACCACCTTTTAATACTTTTAAAGTTCTTCCTTTTTGTTGTTCTCTTTTTATAAAGCCCTTTTCTTCTAATTTATTTAAATATCCATGTACTGTTGCTGTAGATTTTAATCCAACAGCTTTTCCAATCTCTCTAACAGATGGCGGATAACCATTTGTTCTTATTTGCTTTTGAATAAATTTTAAAATAGCTTTTTCTTTATCATTTAGCTCGATATTAACATTATTTTTTTTCTTTCTCATATACACTTCTCCCTTTCCTTGGTATACACATATTGATATTAACCTTTGATTTTTACCTATTTTTGCAAAAGTATATCACATAAAAAAAAATAAGTCAAACAAAAGTTTTGCAAGACTTATTTTTTAACGTATTACTCTATTGTTGTACATAAATACCTGGATCTACATTTTCATTATCTTTTAATATTTCAAAATGTAAATGTGGTTCATCAGAGATTTCAAATATAGCAGTATTACCAACTGTTCCTATTGTTTGTCCACTTTTTATTTCTTCACCTTCTGTTACAAATTCAGCTGTTAGTAAATTAGAATATACTGTTCTAAAATTATTTTGATGTTCTATAACTACTGTTAGCCCATATCTAGGATCATTTTTTATAGATATGACTTTCCCATCTGCAGCAGCTTTTACAACACTTGTTTTTTCAGCTTTTATATCTATACCTGGATGTGTAACCCATTCTTTTAATGTTTCTGAATATACTAATTTATCTTTTGCATATTCTCTTAATGTTTCTCCTTCAACAGGTTTAATAAAAATCGGATCTTCAACTTTTTCTTCTTTAACATCTTTCTTTTCATCTTCTATATTAGTTTCTGTAGTTGTTGTAGTTTCCTCTGTTTTGTTTGTATTTGTATTATTAGAAACAGTATTATTTGCAATAGTATTTTCATTTTTTGTAGTATTTGCTGTATTTGTATTTGATACACTACTATTTGTATTATTTACACTATTTTGTTCTTTTAACGATTTTTCAGACTCTGTAACGTTTTTTCCTAGTGAGCTACTTGCTTCTTTTGAAGTATTTTCTACTGTATTATTATTTGGAACTAAATCTGTGACTTTAGAAGTAATAAGTTTACTTTCTTCCTCCTTTTGTGAAGTATTTGTGTTTATAAATATTAAAGCTATAATTATAAGTAGTACAATAGTGCCTACTGATAAACCTATATATAATATAGATTTAGAATTTTCATTATTTTTTATTCTATTATCTCTTCTCATTATTTTCCTCCTCAAAATTAGTCTTTATCAAAAGTATTTCCTTTTTTTTGAAGAATATACATAATTTAATAATTTATTATTTCTACACCACTATAAAAATGTTTTATAATTTCTTCATAATTCATTCCTTGTTTAGCTAAACTATCACTTCCTGTTTGGCTCAATCCTACACCATGACCATAACCTATAACCTCAAACTTTACTTTTTCACCATTAAAACTAATTTTAAAATTTGTAGCTCTTAATCCTAACAATGTTCTAATTTCAACACCAGATATATTTTTATTTCCTACTTTTAAAGTTTTTACTCTACCTGAATCTGTATATTCTAATATTTTTATATTTTCTTCATTTAAACTATCAATTACTAAATCTGAATATTTAGACTTAATTTTATCTTCTAATTCTTCCTTACTAAATTCTGCCTCAGACGCATATTGTGAATAATTCTCCTCTCCAGATGTTTCTACGCATTGCAAATATGGATATCCGCTTCCACCCCAAACATTTATTGGCATTTCTGTCTTTCCTCCACTATTTGAATGAAAAAATGCATTTATTGGTTCTCCATTATATGTAATTATCTTTCCTTGAGTACTATTAACTGCATTAACAATTTTTCCCCAATTTTCTTCTCTTTTTCCTTCTTCCCACCTATTCATTCTATCTTCTTTTGAAATCCATGCTTGGCAACATGTAGAATCATCACATATATCAGCTTCTCCATGTTTTCCACCACTATTTATTATTTTATAAATAGTATATGTTCTTGCAACAACTGCTTGAGCTTTTAATGCCTCAAGCTCAAAATCAACTGGCATTTCCGCAGAAACCACACCATATAAATACTCATCTAGTTTAACTTCCTCTATAGTATTATTTTTTTTATGTAATAATGATATAGTATCATACTCTTTGTAATTGTAATTTGAAATACTTGACTGAGCTGTATTTTCTTGAGTTTCAGCCGATACATTGCTCGTTTGAAATGATTTAGTAAAAAACATAGGTATAGCAAAACAAATTACAATAATCAATAAAATATATATAACCAATTTTCTCATAAATCACCTACATATTATTATACTATTAACTTCGTCCTCATAGAATTTAATATTTTTTTTTCTATCCTTGATACTTGTACTTGTGTAATTCCTAATATTTTTGCCACCTCTGTTTGAGTTTTCTCTTTATAATATCTAAGTAATATTATTTCTCTTTCTCTCTTATCTAATCCATTTATTAATTCTTTTATACATATCTTATCAATAACTGCACTTGTTTCATCTTTTCCTATATTTATTTTTTCTAATTTACTTGTTTTACCTTCATTTGATGAACCCGAATATGCATCTTCATTTATAGATTCAAGCTGCCTGTCAGAATCTAATGCTACTGCTATTTCTTCTTTACTCACTTTTAATCTATCTGCTAATTCTACAATTCCTACTTCTCTTCCTTCTTTCATCATATATTCTCTTTGAACTTCTTTTATTTTCATTAAAAGCTCTTTTATACTTCTACTTACTCTTATTAATCCATCATCTCTTATATATCTTTTTATTTCACCTAGTATATATGGTACTGCATATGTAGATATTTTCACCTCAAAATTTACATCAAATCTTTTTATAGCTTTAATAAAACCTAAACAACCTATTTGATATAAATCTTCAATTTCATGACCCCTACCTGTAAAACGTTTTACAATACTCCAAGTTAATCCATCATTATTTTTTAATATTTCTTCCATAACTTTTTCATCTCCATTTTGAGCTTTTATAATATCTTCTATTTTAGTCTCATACATATATACTCCTCTCTATATCCAATATGTCTCTATTAATAAGTTTTTTAACTATGTAAATAATAAACTATCTTTTAATTCTTCCTCTTTTTCTTTATTTAATAATTTTATTTTCTTTGTCATTGTCACTTTTGTTCCTAAACCTAAAATTGATTCTACTTTTACGTCATCCATGAAACTCTCCATTATAGTAAAACCCATACCTGATCTTTCTAAATTAGGTTTTGATGTATATAGTGGCTCTCTTGCTTTATCAATATTTTCAATTCCATTACCTGTATCTGATATTTCAATAATAATTGTGTCACGAAAAATTTTTGTCCTTATTTTTATAATCCCCTCTCTATCCTCATATCCATGAATAATGCAATTAGTAACAGCTTCTGAAACTGCAGTTTTTATATCAGCTAATTCTTCTATTGTTGGATCTAATTGTGCAGCAAATGCAGCAACCGTTATTCTCGCAAATGCTTCATTATTTGATTTACTTAGAAATTCTAATTTCATTTCATTTTCATACAAATCCTTCATTTTTATCTCTCCAATCTTTTTTAGTTAAATTTTTACTTCTTGTATAGGAATAATTTTAGATATACCTGACATTTTCAAAATCTTATACAAGTTTTCCTTTACATTAATCATTGATAACTCTCCTCCAAGCATTGATATAAGTTTATATCTTCCAACAACCATTCCTATTCCTGAACTATCCATGAAAGAAACATTATCAAAATCAAATACAACTCTTTTTGGCATATATCTTTGAATTTCATAATCAGCCCTCCTTCTTATTTTTTCTACTGCGTGGTGATCTATTTCCTCATCGATTTTTATAACTAATAGCTTGTCTTTATTATCATATTCAATATTCATATAAAAACCTCCATTCTATTTAAAAACCTCTAATATAATATATACATTTTTTGGTAATTTTTTCCTTTGTTTTTTTTATTAAATCGTACGACAAAAAAAGACTAAATTCTTTATTTCAGAATTTAGTCTTTTTATTAATACATAGTGCAGATTGATTATTGAGCTGGCACTGTAATATTAGAATTAACATTTATACTATTATCTATTGTAGTATTCCCTAGATTATTTACATCATTTCCTACCGTATTTGTATCATTTGGTTGTACTGTATTTGTCTGGTTTTGAGTATCTCCACTTTGTGTCTGATTTAATTTTACATAATCTGATATAGTTATTTGTTGACCATTATACTCTAAATAATATGTGTCTTGTCCTAAATTAGTTATAGAATATATACTATCAAACGCACATGGAGCTATATATTTACCTCTTGCATCTATTATTCCATATTTTCCATTCTGAGAAACTACAATTCCTTCAACCTCTGGTATTATTAAAACATTGTTTCTTGAAGTATCTTTTTGAGTTGAATTAATACATCCAAAACTATCAAAATTAGTTGGTATTATTTGATTGCCATTCACATCAAATGCTCCCCATTTTTTTGCTTTCATTACAGGTATACAATTATCAAATAGCAACATACTATTTTTTATTCCATTATTTTTAAATTGTGTTGTATCTACACCAATTTTTTCATATTCTATATATACAACTCTTTTTCCATTTTTATCTAATACGCCATAGTAATTACCATTTTTTACATAATATAATCTTAAATCATTATCTAATACTTTTATATCATCATAGCTTGGCTCTATCTTCTGAGCACCTTCATTTGATAATATCCCAACTTTTTTATTTGTTGTTACATAGAAATCTTGAGATACTTCTATAAATTCTATTGCATCATATCTTGTTCCAATAACATCTTTATTATCAACAGTTATTACTCCATATTTATATTCATCTTTAGATTCTTGTTTTCTTACAACAATTAAATCATATAATAATGCTTTTTGATTTTTAAATTCTTGTGCTACACCTGCATATCCATAATTCGAAGTAACTATAGATTCGTAATATGATACTAAATAATCTAATGTAACAATTTCTATTCTATTATATTCTTGATTATAGTTTATTTTAACATTTAATCCTATTCCTGCATCATCAGAATCTACATATATTTTTCCATTTATAGTTCTTGCTGGCTCAGACATAGTATACCAGTCATAATCTGTAGAATTTGAAGTTGGATCTGCTTTATACATTTGGTTTGAACCTGATTCAAATCCAGCAACCTCTTTCTTGTTATTAACATAACATTTTGTATTTTCTTCAGTTAATTTATTGTAATCACCTCTATAATATTCATATCCAGCTATTTTAGCCAAATCTTCTACAGAAACATATAACTTACCTGAATTTTGATCATATGAAAATAAATTTTGTGGTATATCCATTCTTTGTCTATCTACATATAATTTTAATGTTTGTGATTCCACATAATTAAAATATAACATTATACCTAAAACTATAAAAAACAATATAACTGCTAAAATAATAGATATTTTTATTATCTTTTTAGTTTTATCAGTTTTTTCATCTATTCCATCACTTACTAATTTCATATATTCCCCCCTTAATCTTCAGTATAACCATACTTCCTATAAAATTCATTTTTAAAACTTAATAAATTATCATTCTCAATTTCTATTTTAACTCTTTCCATTAATTTCGTCAAGAATCTTAAGTTATGGATAGATAACAACCTTACACCTAAAATTTCTTTTGCTTTCAAAAGATGTCTTATATATGCTCTTGTATAATTTCTACAAGTATAACAATCGCATTCATCATCTAAAACACTAAAATCTTCTTCAAAAGTTTTATTACGTATTACTAATTTTCCTTTTGAGGTCATTGCTGTTCCATTTCTTGCAATTCTAGTCGGTAACACACAATCACACATATCTATTCCTCTTATAACAGCCTCTAACAAATAATCTGGTGTACCAACGCCCATCAAATATCTAGGTTTTTCTTTTGGTAATAATTTTGTTGTAAATTCCAAAATATCACACATTAACTCTTTTGGTTCTCCTACACTTAATCCACCCACAGCATAGCCAGGTAAATCTAATTTAACTAAACCATTTGCTGATTTTTCTCTTAAATCTTTATACATACCTCCTTGCACAATTCCAAATAGTGCCTGATTTTCTGTATTTTTATGAGCATTTTTACATCTTATAGCCCATCTAGTAGTCCTTTCCATTGAATTTTTTGTATATTCATATGTAGCTGGATATTCAACACACTCATCAAACGCCATAATTATATCTGCTCCCAAATCATTTTCTATTTCAATTGCTTTTTCCGGACTTAAAAAATGTTTACTTCCATCTAAATGTGATTTAAATTCTACTCCTTCTTCAGATATTTTTCTCAAATCGCCTAAACTAAAGACTTGAAAACCTCCACTATCAGTAAGTATAGCTTTGTCCCAATTCATAAATTTGTGTAATCCACCCGCTTGTTTTATTAGTTTATTTCCTGGCCTTAAATATAAATGATATGTATTAGATAATATTATAGAAGCTTTTACTTCTTCTTTAAGTTCTTCTGGAGTTAAAGATTTCACAGTTGCCTGTGTTCCAACAGGCATAAAAATTGGTGTTTCTATCACTCCATGTGGAGTGTAAATTCTCCCTCTTCTTGCACCTGATTGCTTACACTCATGTATTAGTTCATATTTTATTGCAGACATATTTATTCTCCTCTTATCAATTATTTTATACTATTACATTATAAACATAGCATCTCCAAAGCTAAAAAATTTATACTTTTCTTTTACAGCTTTATTATATGCTTCCATTATAAAATCTTTATCTGCAAGCGCAGATACTAACATTATTAAAGTTGACTTTGGTAAATGGAAATTTGTTATTAATGCATCCACACATTTATATTTATATCCTGGATATATAAATATTCCTGTATCACCTTCTGTTTCTTTAACAAATCCTTGAGCATCTGAAACAGTTTCAAGCACTCTACATGAAGTTGTCCCACATGCAATAACTCTTTTTCCATTTTTCTTTGCATTATTTATTTTTTGTACATCTTCTTTTTTTATATAATAATGCTCTGTATGCATTTTATGTTCTTCAATATTTTCTACTTTAACTGGTCTAAATGTTCCTATTCCTACATGTAATGTGACATTTGCAATTACTATACCCTTTTCTTCAATTTTTTCCAATAGGTCTTTTGTGAAATGTAATCCTGCTGTAGGTGCTGCACAAGAACCTTCATATTTTGCATAAACTGTTTGATAACTATTTTTGTCTTTTAACTTTTCTTTTATATATGGTGGTAAAGGCATTAATCCTATTTTATCTAGGATCTCATTAAATATTCCTTCATACTCAAATTTAATTTTCCTATTTCCATTTTCTAAAACATCTATTATTTCTCCTTTTAATATTCCTTCACCAAATATTATTTTAGCTCCTGTTTTTAATCTCCTTCCTGGTTTTACAATTACTTCCCATATATCATCTTCTACTCTTTTTAAAAGAAGTATTTCTACATTTATATCACTATCCACTTTTTTTCCATATAATCTTGCTGGAATAACTTTTGTATTGTTTATTACTAAGCAATCTCCTTCATTTAAATATTCAATTATATCTTTAAAAATTTTATTATCTATTGTCCTATTTTTTCTATCCAAAACCATTAATCTTGCTTCATCTCTTTTATCTTTTGGATGTTGTGCAATTAATTCTTCTGGTAAATTAAAATCGAATTCTTCTAACTTCATTTATTATTACCTCTTTTTCTTTTAAGTATTATAATTTAAAATTCTCATAAATACATTTAATAAATTATGTGCTAAATTACTTATTTCATCAATTATATTTTGTGGCTCATCATTTATTGTTATTATTTTTGAATACAAAAATTCACTTTCATGAACGGGTTTTTTATTATATATTTCTTCTGGTAACCCTATATACTCTCCTTGATAACTAATTTTCTTTTGCATATAATCTCTATACCATTTTTCCAAACTAATATACATTTCACTTTCATATCCATATTTTGAATTATCATGTAATGCAGGTACAATATATCCAAAATCTGTAGAATTTTTTTCTAATGAATGTAAAAATTCGTGTAAAAATACTTCTTCAGGAAATCTATTCACATAATATTCGTATCTATACATATAACTATTTTTATCATTTGGTAATCGTATATTAGAAAAACCTATATTTTGATATTCCATTCCTCCTAGACCTATCCAATCATTAACAGGTATTTCTAGATTTTTAGACAAATCTCCTAATTTTATTACTGCAAAAATATGATCATATTCATTTTTTTCTATATAACTTTGCAGTATATGTTCTACATCTGTTGGATTTATATAATATTCATTCTCTTGATCATAAGATATAGAAGTAATTGGTTCTTCTATTTGTATTATCTCATAATTAACTTTCATTTTTCCTTCTGAAAATTCCTCACAAGTATTTTTAAATCTTTGCATATCATTTTCCATTAGCTTTATTTCATCTTGATCTATTTGGAACTTATATTCTTTATTATCTATATTTACATCTGTATTCCTAAAAATAAAACATGCTATATTCCATATATTACTATTATCTTCTACTCCTTCTTGTAACATAAAATCTGAAAACCAAGCTGTTCCTGTACACATATTATCATATCCGCCTAATCTAAAACCTATATTTACCTCATTTCTGTTTTTAGAATTAAAATATAGTGTTAACTCGGTCCAATCATTAGTTCCACTAATAATTTTTGACCTTTCTGTTGTGTTTTCTATAGAAATTTGTGCACCACCACCATTATTACTCTCTTGTTTTTCTACATTTAATGTTTTAACTTTACAAGTTATTTTATATGGAGTATTTGGCTGGACTTTTACTGTTTTATAAAACATTGCATCATTAAATGTATTAGATTGTATTTTGTAACTTGCATAATCATTATACTTCACTTCTTTATCTCTAGTAAATTCTGAAGTATATACATTTCTTTCTGCTCTAACAAAATTATTATAATCTTTCTGTTTATATATAGTAAAAGTTTTATATAATGCAAAAATAGCTAATATCAAAATTACCCATGATATTATCTTTTTAAAAACAATAACACCTTTTCGCATTAAATTTCTCCTTCATCAGATTTATTTAATAAATATTATTATTTAAACTTAGCTTTATTATTAAATCCATATTATCATCTTTTGCAGCTTTATTTTTTCTTATAGCCCCACATTTTTTACATTTATATATAATTACATATCCCTTTTTACTATTAACTTCTATACCAATTGGTTCTAACATTCCATGGCATTCTTCTTTTCTGTCACCAGGGTTAATATCTAAATGTTTTGAATATAAACAATATGGACAATGATTTCGACATGAATATCCTAATTTTTCTACTTCTCTTCCACAATTTTCGCATATAAATTCTTCATCTATTTCTAAAAATTTTTTCACTTTACCCTCTCCAATTAATATTCAAATACACTACCACCTATAAATTCTCTAAGCAATGATTGATTAGGTATGAATTTTGGATTTATTGGTTCAAAATAACTTAGCAATCTATATAATCTTTTAGCTTCTGAATATTCTGGTTGATAATTATCTATTTTCAAAAGTAGTGGCATTGCATAATTTCTTAAAATTCCTAATTCATATACTAAAGATGAATTAAACATTGCATCCGCTTGTTCCTGATATGGAAATATATTTTTATTTTCACCTCTATTTACAGAATCCCACATAGAAAGAGTATGATATGCTGAATAACCTCTAAAATTATAATCCCTAACAATTCTTCTAATTAGTCTAGTATCTGTTGTAGAAATTCTATTATAATAATCTATATTAAGTACTGTAAGTGCACTTATATATATTTTAAATTTCAAGTTTTTATCTATTTCATTAGTTAACTCATCATTTAAGCAATGAATCCCTTCTATTACAAGCACTTCATCTTTTGATAAAGACATAGTATTTCCTTTATATACTTTTCTTCCAGTTATAAAATCAAAAGTAGGAGCAAGTATAGTTTCTCCTGCTATTAACTTTCTTAAATTATCATTAAATAATTTTAAATCTATTGCATTTATAGATTCAAAATCATATTTTCCAAATTCATCTTTGGGAGTTTCCTCTCTTTCTAAGAAATAATTATCTACTGATATTGTTACAGGTTTTAAACCATTTAGTCTAAGCTGTATTCCTAATCTTTTTGCAAAAGTAGTTTTACCTGAAGATGATGGTCCTGCTATTAATATAACTTTTGTATTTTTTCTTTGCTTTATTTGGTTTGCTATTTCTATTATTCTCTTTTCATGTAAAGCTTCATCAACTAAAATGCACTCTTTTTCCTTTCTTTCATTTACAATAGTATTTAATTTATATATTGTATTTACATTTAAAATTCTATGAAGCTTTTCATAATCATCTAATGTTTCAATTAATTTATTAAATTCTTTATATTCACCTAATTGATCTGGATTATCCTTACTTGGATATCTTATCAAAAAGCCATCTCTATATTTTATTATATCAAAAACTTTTATATATCCTGTTGATTGTGGCATTACACCATAAAAATAGTTAAAATAATCCTCACAATAATAAACTGTAACATCTTTATTATCTCTTAAATCTAATTGCAATTTTCCTTTTAAAGTTTTCTCTCTATTATAAAACTCTTCTGCTTCTTCTTTTGTCATCTCTTTTTTTATTATTGGTATATCTTTTTGTACAATTTCAAACATCTTGTTTCTTACTCTCTCAATCATTTCATCTGTTACTTCCATATTATCTACTTCACATAACATTGCATTATTTAATTGGTAATCCACTGTAAGTAATGCATCTTTATATGTCTCACTGAATGCCTTTCCCATTATGTATAATAGACCTCTTATATATATTCTCTTTCCATCTTTATGTGTGAAATCAATTAAAGAAATTCTTGATTCTTTATTTATTTTAAAATCTAATGATTTAACTTCATTATTAACCATACATGCAATTATTCTTTTATCAGAATTATTTATTTTTTCTTTTAAAATATCCTTTACTTTACTCCCCTCTTCTACATCCATTTCTTTATTTTCATAAATTATTTTCATTGAAACCTCCTATTTGAACAATTTACTCTTAAAATTTATATTTTCACAAACTTATGAATAAAGTACCTTACTCTATTCATGACTATTTTTTAATATTCTAGGTGTAAATATTCGTACATATTCTTCTTGTATGTCTGGAAAAATATCACACACATATAATACTTCTCCATTTTGTTTTGTTACTTTTAAATTTGGAAAAGTTTTTAGTATAACTTCATTCGAAAAATACTTATTAACAAATTCCTTTACTTTCGGATTGTTATAAAAGTTTGTATATTCAGTAATATATTGATCCGTATTTGCCAAATCTAATTTATAATCATTTACCAGTCTTGTAAAAAACATTTTTAATGCAAATCCTGTTACACAAGCATCAATAAATAAAAATATAATTATACAAGATATTATTGGTTTTAAATATTTCGTTGAAAATTTATTATATAACCAATTTATAAGATTATCTACTTTTGGATTACAATATGTCATTAAAAATATAGCTAACAAGCCCCATATTATAGAAAACTCTATACATACTCTACCATTAATATTAAAAGGTATATCAGAATAATCCCACCATATTACATTTAAGAAAACCTCACCAAACCAACTTACTACATACTCTACTATTGACCCAACAATAAAACCTCCAAAAAATAAACTAAAATTATTTTTCTTAACATTTTTTAATGCTAGAATCATTATAACAGCACCTAATCCATATATACCACAAAAAGGTCCTATTAAAAAACTTTTTCTACTCTCAATCACACCTTTTGTAATTAATCCAAATATTGTTTCTAAAATAAATCCTAATATACTATAAATTATAAAATATAAAAATATTTTCCATATACTCACACCAAAAATAGTTATACCTTTTTTTACTTCTTTATCTACCATATATATTCCTCAAACTTTTTATACATTTTAATACATATTTTATCATATCATAATAAATTAATAAAATAAAGTACTTTTAAAAGTAATATTTTATATCTGTAACTACTCTGGAGATATGTTATCACTTAATATAAAAGTCTATTGTAGTTTTTCTTAGCCAAGTAGAACTGTACTTTTACAATTATATTATTTGCTATTATATAGTTCAAAATATTTTCCTCTTTTACTCATTAACTCTTCATGTGAACCTTGCTCTATTATCTTTCCATCTTCCATATATAATATCTTATCTGCATTTTTTATAGTTGATAATCTATGAGCTATAATAAATGCAGTTGAATTATCTGTTATTCTTTTTATAGCCATTTGAATTTTCTTTTCTGTAACAGTATCTAAATTACTTGTTGCCTCATCTAAAATAACAATTGGCGGATTTAACAACATTAATCTTGCAATATTTATTAATTGTATTTCTCCAACAGATAACATATTTTCATTTTCTATAATTGTATCGTAACCTTTATCTAATCTACTTATAAATATATCCAAATTCAAATCTTGCTCTAAATTTTTTATAAAAGATTCATCTAATTTATCACTCCCATAAGTAATATTTTCTTTTATAGTACCTAAGAATAATTTACTATCTTGTAATACCATTCCTATATTTTTTCTTAAAATTTCATTTGGTATATCTTTTATATCTATACCATCAATATATATATTACCACTATTTAACTTATAAAATTTCATTAATAAATTAACTATCGTTGTTTTCCCAGATCCAGTTTTTCCAACTATTGCAACTTTTTCATTTTTATTTACAATAAAATTTAAATTTTCAATAAATTTTTTATTATTTTTATAAGAAAACTCTACATTTTTAAATTCTATACATTTGTTGAATTTAATAAGATTGTTATTTGTAATATTCTGTTCATCTCTTTTATTTAAAATAGCTTTTATTCTATTTATTGATACAACTGCTGTTTGTATTTCTGTAATATATGATGTTATTTCATTAAATGGTCTTGTATATATATTTACATATATTAAAAAAGTAGAAATCTCTCCAATAGATAATACATTTTTTTGAACCAAAATAGAACCTACAATTCCTAATAATATATATATTATGTTTATAATAAATCTAGAACTAGGATTAGTTAGTGATGAAAAAAACTGTGATTTTATTGATATATTATATAAATTATTATTTATTTGTTCAAATTTTTTTATAGCTTCTTTTTCATACATATAGTTTTTTATACTTTTATATTTAGAAACAATTTCTTCTGAATATTCATTTAAATCTGATACTTTATCTGCTCTTCTTATAAAATATATATTTGTTCTATTTACTATAATTTTAGATATAATAAACATTATAGGTGCAGAAATTATTAATATTATAGCTAGTACTATATTTATGTTAATTATTATAATTGTTATGCCTATTATTGTTATAATTCCAGATAAAATCTTAAATAAAGTTTGATTTATCATTCTTACAATATTTTCTACATCAACATTTATTAAATTTAACATATTACCAATTTGCATATCATCTATATATGACATTTCCATTGTATTAATTTTTTTAAATATGTTATATCTTAACTCTTTAGATAAACTACTAGATATCTTATTTAAGCCTATATTTGAAACTATTTCGCTTATAAATAAAATAATATATGAAAAAAACAAAATAAATATAATCTTTAATATATCATTATTTACCAAATCATTTAAACCATTTCCTATAAAAACAGGAATAAGTATATTACCAGTACCATATACGATTGAAAATATTAAAATTATTAACAATAATATTTTATTACCTTTAAATATAAAATCTATATTTTTTTTCATTATAAGCATCTCCTAATTTTGCAACATATTCATATAATTATATAAACTACATTTTTTTATTAAATCTTCATGAGTCCCATATCCAACTATAGAACCTGAATCAAATACTAAAATTTTGTTACATTTTTTTATTGTATTAATTTTCTGAGATGCTATTAATAAAGTTATATTTTTTTTAATTACATAATTTATTATATTATCTATAACATTACTTTCTGTTTTCAGATCTAATGCACTAGTTATATTATCTAGTAAAACAATTTTGGGATTTCCTATAAACATCCTAGCTATAGCTATTCTTTGTTTTTGTCCACCAGATAGATTGCTACCATCATTTTTTATAATATAATTTAAACCTTCTAATTTTGTTTTTATAAATTCATCTGCCCCAGACAAAATTATTGAATTGTTAATTTCGTTATCATTTACATCATAAGATAATTTTATATTGTTTTTAATTGAATCTCTTAAAAAAATAGGATTTTGTTCTATAAGTCTTATATTTTGTTTAACACAAAAATTTGTATACTCTGATAAATTCACATCACAAAAAAATATATTTCCTGAATTAGGTATATAACTCCTATTTATTAATTCTAAAAATGTAGATTTTCCTGAACTTGTTGGACCAATTATTCCAACTATTTCCCCCTTTTTTATAATTACGTTAATATTATTAAATAATAAATTCTTATCATTATATGAAAAGCTTACATTTTCAAACCTAATAATATTATCTGTTCTTTCATTTATTTTTTCTATAAATCCTTTTTGTTTTTCTCCTTTTATATTAAATATATAATTAACTCTATTTACAGAAGAAAATGCTTTAGTATATATACTTATTAAATTAGACAGTATTATTACAGATATTAAAATTTGAGTAACATAATTAATTATTGCAATTAACTCTCCCTGTGTTAATAGATTATATTTTACTTGAATACTACCATTAAATAAAACTAAAATTATTGCCAAATTTAATACTATACTTGTCATTGGGCTAAGTAAAGAAGAAATTATATTTGCTCTTTTATAAAACTTAAAATTTTCATCATTTATTTTTTTAAATTTATTTAACTCTTTATTTTCTGTTATGAAACTTCTAATAATTTTTATATTAATAATTTGTTCTTTAACCTTTGCCAATAAATTATCTAATAAATTATTAGCCTTTTTGTATAATGGCATAGTTAATTTTATAATAAACCATATTACTAGTGAAAATATTATAGTAGACCCTAAAACTATAAATGCAATATTTAAATTTATAATGCTAATCATAACAAGAGAAGCTATACATATAAAAGGAACCCTTATCACGAGCCTTATCCACATTGCAATTGCCAATTCAATATTAAAAATATCATTTGTTAATCTATTTACAATTGCCAGAGAACCAATTCTATCAATTTCTTTATTTGGAACTTTAAATATATGTTTAAATAAATCCAATCTTAATTTTTTCCCAATATCTTGAGATACTTTTGCTGCTAGATATTGACTTATAGATGCACAAATGTACCCAATTATAGTTATTATTAAAATAATTACCCCTATTTTTATTTTTTCATTCACATTATATAAAAATATATTATCTATTACTTTTGCTATTATTACAGGTATTAATATTTCTATAATAGCTTCTACTAATTTAAATATTGGACCTATTATTAATTTATTCTTATATTCAGTTATTACATGTTTTACTTTATTCAAATCAACCACCTTTTATTTTCTATTATATCCCAATTTTTATTTTTAAAACTTTTGACTTTTTGTAAAGATAATGTTATAATTTTACAAAATTTTTTTAAAATGTAATAGTCCAGATTGGATAGATTGGAGGTTTATATGAATGACGAAAATGTAAAACTGATACTTGCTGAAATAGATAATTTAAGAAATGATATTAACAAAAAATATGAAGACTTTAAATTATCTCTTTCCGCTCTAGACAATATCTTAGAAGAACTTGATTACTCAAATAATTTACAAAAAGAAAATAAAGAAGCAATAAATAAAATATTAAAATATATTAAATAAGATTACACTAGAAAAAGAAAATGCTGATATTATATAGCATTTTCTTTTTTATTAATATATTATTTTACACTATCTCCACCTATTATTTCACCTGTTGTACAATCTACAAAGTAGCTATCTTTATCGGTAAATAAATCGTTTTTATAAGTAATTTCTACTACCCAAACCTTTCTAACAGTTTCATTTGTTACATATACTTGATTATCATCTGTATTTTGTATTGTTGTTGTATTAGATATTATATTATTATCTCTTTCAATAATTGACTGTTCTTGAGAATAAACAAATGTATTCATTTTTCTTATATCAAGTTTTGAATCTATTTTTTTTATCTCGCTATCAGGTCTCATACTTAAAGCTTTATTTTTGGCAATTTCGACTGCTTCTGGTTGACTAATTACAATTGGATTATTTTCAAATTCATCATCAAATAGAGTATATATTGTTAATTGTTTAATTTCTGGAATAAATGTTATTCTTACACACTGATATATATTATATATTCCATCATATTTTTTACAAAAATCTGCTCCCCATAAATTAGTATCATCTGTTATCGAATTTTTCTTAAGAGAAGATAATTCATACTCTCCATCTTTATATCCTAATTCATAATATATTTGTTTTGCAATTTTTTCTGCTTCATCTCTTGAAACTGTTGACTCTATTTTTGTATCATCAATTCCCCAATCAGAAATTTGCTTTAATTTTCCTGTTTTTGCATCAATACTAACAGATATTTTTGTATCTGTATCAATATACCAATTTAAATCATATATATCTATTTTATTCATCTCGGCTCTTACTACATTTCCAAAATTTTTACCTAAATTTCCCGTTATTTGTTTTGCTATATCTATTGCTTCATCTTTAGTTAAACTATCCTCTACTTCTTTTGATGTTATTTGTCTAATTTCTTCACTATTATATTTCTCTGGTTCTTTCCATATTTTTTCATAAATATATGTACCTGCATATGTAACTCCAAATCCCAATGTCACAACTAACATTATCATCGATAAAACTCTTATTGCTCTATTACCTTCTGTATTTTTATAATAATGTTTCCTATAAAATTTATCATTTGTTTTATTCTCACTATAATCTGAATACTTATCCCAAACTCCATTTAAAAAATCTTTTTCATTTAACATACTTCTCCCTCCTTTCTTAAAACTTTTTCAAGAGATTTTCTTGCTCTATATATAGAAATTTTGACCTGAGGCATAGTCTTATCTAATATTTTACAAATTTCCTTATAATTAAAACCTTGTATATCTCTTAAATAAATTAATATTTGATATTCCATTTTTATCTTCTCTAAAGCTTTTGATATAATTTCTTTATTTTCCTGTTTTATTAACCTTTCATCAATATCTATAATATGTAAGTCTTCTAAAGGTATATCAGAAAGTGGAATATTTCTCTTTTGCTTTTTCATATAATTTATCGCTCTACATTTAGCAATAGTAAATAAATATGTTTTCAAACTATATTTAAAATCATATTCTTTTTTATTTACTAATACATAAACAAAAGTATCTTGTGATAAATCTTCTGATATTTCTATATTTTTTACATATTTCAAAATAAATAATATTAATGTATTTCTATATCTTTTTACAATTTCATTAAAAGCTTCTTTATTCCCATTCAAAAAATCATTATATAACTCCACATCTGTTTTTTCTTTTAATACTAAATCTTCTAGCATTTTGTACTTCCTTTCCAAATTATTATAACTTATATCCTTTACTTTAATACAATTTTAATTTGCAAAAGTTACACTTAAATTTTTGCTTTTTATATAAAATTAGCAAAAAAAAATTAATATATTATTTTTGACAGTCGATGTATGTGAGACTTATAAAATAATATATTAATTTTTTAGATATTAATTAGAGTTCGGGCTAACAGTGTTCGCCTGAACTCTAATGTTATTTTTTTTAATATATAAATGCTACTCTAACCAACTTTTCTTTCAAATTGTGAATTATACAAATTATAGTAAAATCCTTTTTTATCTAATAATTCCTCATGTGTACCTTGTTCTATAATATCTCCATCATTAATAACAAGTATCTTATCTGCATCCTTTATAGTAGAAAGCCTATGTGCAATTATAAAACATGTTCTTCCCTTCATTAAATTATTCATTGCCTTTTGAATTAATATTTCTGTTCTCGTATCTACTGAAGATGTTGCCTCATCTAATATCAATATTTTAGGATCAGATAAAAATGCTCTTGCAATTGTTAACAATTGTTTTTGTCCTTGAGAAATATTATTGGATTCTTCATTTAAAATCATATTATATCCATCTGGTAATGTTTTTACGAAATGATCAACTTGAGCTTTTTTAGCAGCCTCAACTACATCTTCATCAGTTGCATCAAGTTTTCCATAACGTATATTTTCCATAATAGTACCATTAAATGTCCATGTATCTTGTAAAACCATTCCAAATTCTGAACGTAAATCATTTCTTGTAAAATTTTTAATATTTATACCATCTAATAAAATTTCTCCACTATTTACATCATAATATCTCATTAATAATTTAACAATTGTTGTTTTTCCAGCTCCTGTTGGTCCAACAATAGCTATTGTTTCACCAGCATTTATCTTTGCAGAAAAATCATTTATTATAATTTTATCCTGATTATATCCAAAATTAACATTTTTAAACTCGATATTTCCTTTTACATTATCTATAGAAGCTGGTTTATCTGTATCTGGCACTTCCTCTTCTTCTGCCAAAAATTCAAATACTCTTTCAGCAGCTGCTATAGTTGATTGTAAAACATTTGATATATTTGCAATTTGAGAAATTGGCTCATTAAATCTTCTCATATATTGTATAAAAGATTGTATATTACCAACTGTAATAATTCCATTAGTTGCATAATATCCACCTAAAATACATATAACCACATATCCTAAATTTCCAACAAAATTCATAATAGGATGCATTAAACTTGATAAAAATTGTGATCTCCATGCAGATTTATATAATTGGTGGTTGTATTCCGAGAATGTCTCTTCTGAACTTTTCTCACCATTAAAAGACTTAACAATTGTATGATTTGTATACATTTCTTCAATATGACCATTTACATGACCTAAATATTCTTGTTGCTGTTTAAAATATTTTTGTGATTTTCTAACAACTATACTAACTAAAAAAGCTGATATTGGTAAAACCAAAACTGCAAATATAGTCATCTTCCAACTTATAGTAAGCATCATTACTACAATACCTATTAAAGTTGTAATTGATGAAACAATTTGTGAAATACTTTGCCCCAAACTTTGTGAAATTGTATCTACATCATTAGTTATATATGATAAAACTTCACCATGACTTTTTTTGTCAAAATACTTTAAAGGAAGTCTATTTATTTTTTTAGATATATCTTTTCTTAAATTATAAGTAACATTCATTGTTACTTTTGTTAAAATAAAACCTTCTATATACCAAAAACCAGCACTTAGTAAATATAATACTATTAATATTATAACAATATTTAAAATTCCAGCAAAATTTATTCCAAGTCCATTATCTGCAATAATATTCATTACACCTTCATATATTATTGTAGTAGCATCACCTAGAACTTTAGGTCCTATTATATCGCATATTACTGATAAAATAGAAAATACAATTGCAACGAAAATCATTATTTTGTATCTTCCTAAATACTGTACCAACTTTTTTAAAGTCTTTTTAATGTTTTTAGGTTTTTCTATTGACTTTCTTACACCAGTTCCTGGAGGTCCACCAGCAAGTTTGTTACTATTATCTGCCATATTATAATTCTCCTTTCTCTAATTGTGATGATGCTATTTCATAGTAAGTAGGACAATTTTTTAGTAACTCCTTATGTGTTCCTTTTCCCACTATCTTACCTTCATCTAGAACTACTATTTGATCAGCATTCATTATTGTACTTACACGCTGAGCAACAATTAATATTGTATTTTCTTTAAAGTACTCATTTAATGCCTTTCTTAATTTACTATCTGTTTCAAAATCTAATGCAGAAAAACTATCATCAAAAATATAAATTGGAGCATTTTTTACTAAAGCCCTAGCAATAGATATTCTTTGTTTTTGTCCACCAGATACATTCGTTCCGCCTTGTGCTATAGGACTATTATATTTTTCTTCCTTACTGTCGATAAATTCTTTAGCCTGTGCTATATTTGCACATATTTCCATAAACTCATCACTTGCTTCTTGATTTCCATATTTTAAGTTAGATTCAATTGTACCAGATAATAAGCTTGCTTTTTGTGGTACATATGCTATTTGTTTTTGCAAATCACTATAATCATAATCTTTTACATTAACTCCATTTACTAATATTTCACCATCTGTTACATCATAAAACCTTGGAATTAATTTCACAAGAGTAGATTTACCGTGAACCCGTAGAACCTATAAAAGCTGTTGTTTTTCCTTTCTCCGCAGTAAATGTAATATTTTCTAATGCATATTCATCTGCACCTGTATATTTAAAATTAACATTCTTAAATTCAACAATACCTTTATTTTTATCATTTGATTTTTTAGGTTCTTTTGGATTCTTAATTACAGGTTCTGTTTCTAATACTTCATTAATACGATTAGCAGAAACAGAAGCTCTTGGCACCATTATAAATATCATTGATATCATCAAGAATGACATTATAACTTGCATTGCATATTGCATAAATGCCATCATATCTCCAACCATTAATGCAGATTCAGCTATTTGATGTGCACCTATCCACACAATTAATAAAGTTATACCATTCATTATTAATGTCATTGCAGGCATCATAAATACCATAACTCTATTTACAAATAAATTAGTTTTTGTTAATTTCTTATTTACATTATCAAATCTTTTTTCTTCATATCTTTGAGTTCTAAAAGCTCTAGAAACCATTACCCCTTCTAAATTTTCTCTAGAAACTAAATTAATATTATCTATTAATTCTTGCAATTTCTTAAATTTTGGCATAGCAAGAGCAAATATTGTCGCAATTAATATAAGTATTAAAACACATGCTAAAACAAGAATCCATGTCATACTAGTATTTGTATTTAAAATCATAATTATTGCACCAATCCCCATAACTGGAGCATATGCCATTATTCTTATTCCAGAAATAATTATATTTTGTATTTGAGTTATATCATTTGTAGTTCTTGTTATTAAAGATGATGTTGAAAATTTATCAAATTCAGCATCTGAAAAAGTTTGAACTTTTTTAAATACATCTTTTCTTATATTTCTTGCTATTTTTGTTGCAGTTCTAGTAGAAATAAAATTTACACACACTGCTGATACAATTACAAGCAGTGTTACCCCTATCATTTTTAAGCCAACCCATAATATATAATTAGTCTGTATTTTAGATATATCTACATCAATCTCTTGATAAAATAATTTTGTAAATACAATAGCAGATTGTTCTAACAAACTTTCATCCATACTTTCTGCTTTTTGTCTTGCTTCATTTATTATGGATTCATCTATACTTTCCAAATATGGTTGCATACCATATATTTTAGAAAAATCTATTTGTGTATTGTCAGTTATCTCAACTGAATTATTATTTTTACTATTCAATTCTGACATAACATCTATAAATGTTCTTGTAGACACTTCAAAAACTCTGTCTAATTTACTTAAATCATCATCACTTACATCTTTAAGTATGTATATATTATTATCCATAATTCCTGGATAATCTTCTACATATTCACTATTTCCTTTTTGAATTAATTCATAATTTTCATCAACTATTTTAATATCATCTTCTGACATAAATACCTTTAAAAAATTCATACCATTTTCACTAATAGCTTTTGGTGTGGCATTTTCTATTCCTGATGATTGTATTCCAACATTTACAATATCAGACATAAGACTTGGTAATTTTAAATTGCCAATTGCTTGCACAAATAATAAACATATTGCTAATATTAATATAAATATATATGGTCTTAAATATCTGTGTAGTTTTAACACTTAAATTCCTCTCTTTCTTTCTCTATATTATTTTTTATTTTTTTTAAAACATTATATACAGAATCTAATTCTTCTTCTGTTATACCTTTAAAGGTTCTTTCTATCAAATCTTTTGACATATTACTACATTCTTTATGAAACTGTTTTCCCTTTTCTGTCATATACAATCTTATAATTCTTTTATCTTTTTCATCTTGCACTCTTTTTATAAAACCTTGATTTTCCATTTTCTGAATCATTGTTGTAATTGTTGCTGGTCTTTTATAACAAATATCAGATAAATCTTTTTGACTTATTCCTTCATTTTCTGCAATTGTTTTTATTATTATTGGTTGACCTGGATATACTGTAACTTTTCCCATCTTTTTATATACATATTGCCTATTTAATGTTAAAATAGATTTTACTAATTCATGTATCATAAAAGCTTTTTTCTTATTCATATTACTACATCCCCTTGGTATAATAATTAGACTTCTAATTATTATACTACTTTTATTTTTTTTGTCAATGATATTATAACCATTTTTCGTAATAAAATATAATGTCTGAACAGTAACAAATTTATAAATACTCTTGGGTTATTAATAATTCACTTTTTTAATATTGATATATTTTGTAAATTAATGTATAATTTTTTTATTATTTTTATAGAAGGTGATAATTTGAAAATTAAAGAAATAAGATTGTTAAATATTACAGTATTACAAAATAATATAGAAATATACAATGGTCCTGTTCAAGAAGCTACTGAAGAATTGTTAGATACTGAAATAAAAAAAATACATTTTGATGAAGATTCAAATTTAATTATAGAAATATAAAAACTAGCCTTACGGCTAGTTTTCTTTGTCGATATCTTGTAAAAAAGACTTGAAGATTAAGATTAATTTAACCTTGTATAAATAATATATTATTGTTATAAATTAGTCAAGTTTTTTCGTGTGTCATTTTTCGACATTTTTCTACTTTTATTTTATTACATTTTTTTATTATACTAGTAGACAAATTTTATTTATATAACTATACTATTAAGGGTTATAAATTTATTTTGAATATGTACAATAAGGAGGAAATTTTTCCGTGGAAGAGTTAGTTAAACGTTCCATTCATGGTGATAAAGCAGCATTTACAGAAATTATACATATTATTCAAAGTGATTTATTTAGAATTGCAAAATCTAGATTAGATAATATTGAAGATGTAAATGATGCAATACAAGAAACAATGATTATTGCTTACAAATCATTGAAAACTTTAAACAATCCTCACTTCTTCAAAACTTGGATTATTAAAATTTTAATCAATGAATGTAACAAGATTTATGAAAAGAAAAATAAGAAAAACATACTCTTTGATAAAATACTAAAATTTAAAAGCACACCAAATGAAACTTATACAGACACTTCAAATATAGATACAAAAGTTGATTTTAATAATTTGCTTGAAACTCTAAATTATGAAGAGAAAATCTGTATTATCTTATTCTATAACAATAATTATTCTATTAATGAAATTGCTGAAATTTTAGATACTAGTCCCAACACTATAAAAAGTAGAATAACAAGAGCAAAGAAAAAGCTTAAGAATAAAGGAGGTGTTGCAAATGGAACATAATAAAAATAATCCAAAAGATGAAATAGATGATTTATTATATGACTATTTTAAAAATAATGATGAAGATGTTCCAATTGAAACCTCAAAAGCTATAGATGAAGCTCTTTATAAAAAGAAAAAACATTCTTCATTTAATATTTCTAAAATAGCAGCTATTATATTACTTTGTTTTACTATGACAACTGGTCTAATATTTGCAAAAGATATAATAAACTTCTTTAGTGAAATATTTGATCTAAAATCTACTAATATTGATAATAGTGGAATTGTAGATGCAATAGCAAATAAAAATTATATACAAAATGTTGATATGGATTACATACCTATTGATGACAATTATAGTATAAAAGTAGATTATTTAATGCTAGATGACTTAAATTTATATTTGGTATTTAATCTTCATTCTAACAAAAAGATAGATGAAAACTATAGAATTTCTATCACTGATTTAAAATTAACAGACCAAGATGGTAATGTGATATATGATGGAAATAGTATTACATTTTATAATACTAATCAAACATTATATTGTGATGGTTGGAATAAAATTAACAGTAGTTCTGATTATTGTTTAAGAGAATTATTATATATAATGACAAATGGTATAAGTAATTTAAATACACTTTACTTTTCTTTTAATAATTTAATCATATATCATAATAATAATCCTAATAGTAATTTAAAAATTAATAAAAGTATAAACTTTTCTATAAACATTATTGATAAATTTATAAATAAAGATATATATGAATTTAAATCACTTCAAAATTATAAAGATTTTAATATTAATAAGTGCATATTAACTGATACTGGCATGTATTTATTATATACAGCTCCAGAACCAAATATTAATTTTACTTTTAACAATTATTCTAAAACTAAAAGATTTTTAGGATATAGAAATAATTTATATTATTTTATCGTTCATTTTAATATTACTAAAAATATATTTTATTTTGAAAATAAAATAATATTAATTGAAACATACACAAATCGAACTATTGAATTAGAAATAAATAAATCATCTACAAATTAAATATTTGTAGATGATTTATTATATGTATTCTACCAACTATACATTTTCATATCCATATTTATTCTAACCGAACTATCTGAACATTTTACAGTTATTCCTGCATCACTTCCACCTGCTATAGGTATATAATCAGCCTTTCTGGTTACTCCATCTGTATATGTTCTAAATCTGTGTATTGTATTTGTATATGCTACATATACTTCTATTATTAATTCTCTAGATATTCCATCTTCTGCTGTAGCAGTAACTTCAACTGCCATATAATCACCATCATAATGCTTACCCATGCTAGAAAAAGTTCCATAAAAACTTACTGGAGCTGGATCATAATATGCAAATGTGCTTACTCCATTTGCTTTTACTTGTGTAGGAACAGCAATTAATGAAAACATCATTATTACTCCTACAATTAAATACATAATCTTTTTTACAATTGACATTCTTAAATCACCCTTCCTTTAATTTTACTGATAGTATAAATAACAAAAAAAGATATAAAAAGATATAAAAAGATACAAAAAGATATTTTTTTAATTTTATTGCACCTGTTTTGTAAAAAACTATTATCTAATATATTGGTGAGATAATTATGGTTAATGTTCTTATTGCAGATGATAATCTATATTATGCAAAATCATTAATGGACTATGTTAATAATATTAACAATAATATTAGAATTTGTAATATTGTAATTGATGGTAAAGAATTAATAGATATACTAAATTCATGCCAAAATATAGATGTAATATTATTAGATGTGAATATGCCTATATATAATGGACTACAAGTATTAAAAATGCTTTCTAAAGAAGCTAGAATCAAATATAAAAAATCATTTATTATGATATCCGGCAGTAGTATTGTAGATGAAATTGAACCGGACAAAAGTAATTTAATTTATAATGCACTTTCAAAAAAACAAGATATGTCTGACATCATATATGAAATAAAAAAATTAATAGAATATAAGAATAATAAAAATATTCATTTAATAAGACAAAAAATACTAAATGAAATTTCATATCTAGGATACAACCCATCATATAAAGGAACTAAATACTTAGCTGATGCAATACAATACACTATTATTCATAATAATATGAATTTAGATAACTTAAATAGAGATGTATATCCATTTCTTGCACAAAAATATGAACAATCTATACACAATATTAAATGTAATATTAATAGAGCAAATTTATATATGTACTATAATTGCAATTCTGATAGATTACGTGAATATTTTTCTTATTATGATGATGAAAAACCTAATACAAAAACTATTATAATTACTATTATGCATAAAGTTATTTAAAAATGTAACTTTTTATATCTTTTTGCGATAAGGGCCATCATTTATTATATTATTAATATACCCATTACACATATGATAAATATTATGAAAGGAGTTTTATATGTCAAATCGTAAATTTTTTATTATTTTAGCATTGCTTACTTGTTTAAGTCCATTAATAATGTTTTCTTTACATAGTATTCAAGCCACATTTAGTTCATATATATATACTGGATATTATACAGAATATAATGATAATAATATTATTGAAAGCAGTAAATATGATGTTTTAAAATAAAATTTGCATACAAAAATGGAGCTAATTAATAGCTCCATTTTTGTAAAATTATGTTCATACATTAAACTGAGCCAATTTTTTTAACATCATAAGCTCAGCGTAAACTCTAGCAGCCCACATTATATCATGCAGAGCCAATTTCATTTTTTCTTCTTTCGATATGTTTCTTCCAAACAATTCAATTCTTTCCCTTGTTACAGGTAAAGACCTTTCTATCACTGACTTTGCAAAATAATCAGTGAACTTACCATCACAAACAAGGTTTAAATTTTCACCGAAACGATCTGCCAGAAGCTGGCAATGTCCGTAAAAGAAGTCACCTATAACAACATTATAATCATCTACTTTATTACAATTTCCAAAATACTTTTCGTAATAGGAAATTAAATCATTGAATTCCTTACTATCCACAATTACTTGTGATATAGCAATTTCCTGCTTTAAAATTTCGCTATTAAGGTGAGAACTTTCTTTAAATTTGTTTAACATAATTTTTTCCTCCTTATTTTAATAAATGTAAACACTATGTTGCCCTAGAGGAACTTCTAAGTTTCACAACATCTTTAGTATACCATACTTTACATAATATAGCAAGTATTTTTTAGAAATTTTTTCATTTTTCTGATTTTTATGTTACATTTTAGTAAAAAATCATAATAATTTTGCATTTTATATTCGTATTTACATTAAATCATAATAAAAATATAAATAAAATATATAATTATTAAAATAATACCTCTTTTCCCATCTAACTCGCTATTTTCATTCATTGCTGCAATTAGCTGTAATGCCATTGTTACAATTATTAAAAGTAACATAGGTCCATTAAAATCTGTTGCAAATGTTAAAGGATTAATTACTGCTCCTATTCCCACTAATAAGCATAAATTTATAATATTAGAACCCGAGATATTTCCTAGTAGCAAATCTGTTTCATTTTTCCTTGCTGATATAATACCTGTTATAATTTCTGGTAAAGCTGTACCAATTGCTACAATTGTCATGCCTATAAATCTTTCAGATAAACCCAAATTATTTGCAATTTCTATAGAATTATCAACAACAAAATCTGCTCCAAATTTTAATCCTAAAATTCCTACAATCATATAAAAAATAATTGTGTTAGTTGTATAATTCTCTTTTGATTTAACTTTCTTTATTAAATTACATTGCAGACTAAAGCCCAATGCATATAAAGAAAAAAATGAAAAATAAAAGAGAGCCATTAAATAATAGCTCCCTTTATTATGTTTAATCTGCTAACCTTTTTATGGTCATTAATTCTTTTAAAATTATTCCCACCACTTTCATATCATGTTTCCACAATATTTCCTTTTGTTTTTTACTGAGAATATTATTCTCAATAATCACTCGTTTCACTGGTAAGGTCCGATCATATGCTTCCTTTTCAAAGCACTCTGAAAATTTAATTTCAGTTAAATGATCCAAATCATCACCAAATAACTCTGAAAGTCTCCTAGCCATTTCGTGAATCCTATCTCCTATCAACACAGAATACCGTGTTGGTGTTCCAGGAAAATTCGATTCACATTGTATAAGTAACACTTTAAACTCCAATGTTTTTGCAATTTTCTTTGCAATGTTTTTTTCGTAAGCAATTACTTCTGCCGGCAATACTGAACTTTCATTGAATAAATTAAACATAATATTTTCCTCCTTAAAATAAGAAATATAAACACATGATGTCCTTAGAGGACCTAATTAAATTTTCATCAACATATTTATTACAGCATACTTTACATAATGTAGCAAGTACTTTTTTTTTAATTTTTCCTATTTTTCCTTATTATTCCCTTCTAATTGCATATATTATACATTTACTTTTTTACAACACTTCTAAATTATTTATTTTAGCAATATATATTTATAATTTAAATTATAAACCACTATAGAGAAGCCAAAGAAATTAATATATATTATTATATAAGCAAAAAGTAATGTGCTTTTTATGTAGTAACAATTCGTGGGGAGCAGCAAGCTTACAGTCTGTTATAGATATCTTTTTATACGTTTTGTTTCTATTTACAGACTGTGCGATGCTGGGAGTTACAAATAAAAAACACATTACTTTTTGCTTAGTAAATAACTTTAGCATTTCTTTGGCGATTTAATTATGTGCTATTTTTTAATACGTATTTCAATATTTGACTTTCATTTATCACCACCCAAAATATTGGTATTAATAATATTTTATCGTTTTTCTTTACTGTATCAGAGTTTATATAAATTTTAAAACTTTTGAATAGTCTTTTTGACATTTGCTAGATATAATATTTTTATTATAATTGCTTTTCTACTAAATCTTGTAATGTATATGATATTATCTTCAATTCTTTATCTTTAGTATTTGCTCTCGATTGAACATTATCCGTTTCAGCTATAAAATTTACTATGTATTGTTCTATATATTTTTTAGTTCCTGATGAATAAGTAATATTGAAAATAATATCTTCTATATTGTCTTTTCCTAATTCTATAGGGTCTATATTAGAAATTATTGATTGAGTTGGAGCTATAAAAGTATTTTTTATATGTTCAAATGGTCTACGTTCTGTAGAATAAGAATACTTTAATAAATCTAGATTACATTCAAACTTTTCTATAATAGCACCTGTTTGTCCAAAATTTCTCAATACAATATAATATGCCGGGTCTTGAAAATTTGTTACTCTTACATAAATTGTTATATATGGTCTTGTACTATTTTCTATCATTTTGCTATTTTGTTTTAATGTTATTACTACTGTTATTACAGATATTACTGACAAAACAAACGATAAAATGCATAGAACTACATTTATCCAATCTGATATTTGCATAGAATTCTCCTTTTAATATATTCACTTTTCTAGATTTGTTTATATAAATTATATTTTAATATATATATTACATAATTATATAATTTTCATATTTATTTTTTTACCTTCAGTAATTATTGAATTTTAATATTCTTCACAAAATTTTTAACTGCTTTTATCCTTCTATATTTATATTTTTTATTCATATACAGTTTATCTATTTAAACTTATTTTATAGTTTTCATTTATATCTATTAAATGTATTTCTCAAATGAAAAATGGACCATTTTGGAACAGTATTATAATTGAAATTTGGACCACTTATTTACATAACCATTCTAACAATTATATTAAAATTTATCAAAGTGTCAATACTAAAATAAATTGATAAATCAAGTATTGACACTTATTCTAAATTTTAATTCTTATTAATTAAGAGGTTATATAGTTATTTTATGTTATTCAAAAATCTTAATTATAATGTGGTCCATTTTTCACTCATTAAAAACATCTTGGATAGATAAGAAAATTTCATCGCTTATTACATTATTTTATTATTTTAACTATCTATGATATTATAGTATAGTTATTAACCGTATGATAATGGAGGTGTATAATGGAACAATTTATAAAAAATTTAGAAATACAAAACATAGATAAAGAAAAGATTAATCATTTAAAAAATTTAATAAAATCAGTTTGCGGAAGTTTTTATATAATAAAACCTAAAAAAAATTATTTTAGATTTCCGTATTTATTATATGTTCCAAATCAATTTGATAGTACCACTCTAATAATGCATGGAAATAATTTAGCTTTAGAAGAAGGTAATATTTTAAACATATATTCTGCAATATTTGAAACTACATCTGAAGCAGGTTATGATTTACTATCTTTAAATCAACCTATACTTGTACCTATCACATCAAACTATATTCATCCAGCTAATAATAACATGCATGAATTTTTCCCTATGCAAGCTTCAAGAAACGTTTTATTTTGTAAAGATTCTACAAATACATATTATAAACTATTTGAACAAATCAATAATATGATTGAAGATGCCCAAAATATAATAGAGTCAAAATATAATGTGCATATTGATGATAAGATAATATGCCATGGTTTTTCATCTTCTTCAAAGTTCGTACTTAGATATGCAACATGTTATCCAAGTAAAGTTTCTTTATTAATTGCTGGCGGATTCGGAAATCAAGCTATACTTCCTTTAGAAAATATTACTATTAATAATACTTGTATTGATTTAATATATCCCGTAGGAATAAAAGATATAAAGTATATTACTGGAAAGGATTTTGATAAGAGTAGTTTTTATAATTTAAAACAATTTTACTTTATAGGAGAACTTGAAGATTCCTCTAATGATACAGCTTTTAACTTTAGACATACAGATCCAGACATACAAGAAATATATAAAAATGTTTTTGGTTTTGATTATCAATCTCGTTTTGACCAATTGAAAAAAATATTTAAAGAACTAAATTATACTAATGTAGAATTTATTAGATATGCAAACTTTGGACATAGTGCTACCCCTGGCATAAGTCATTCTACTGAATTGATAAAGAACTACAGAAAAATAGAGTAGTAAGAAATTTTTCAAATCCTTACTACTCTAATATTTTTGTGTATGGTGCGGTTTTCTTGCAGCTTACGAACTCTGTTCTCTTTCTAAAACTTCATTTTATTTAATTAATAGCAATCCTATTTTACTTGATGAATCTAAACTATTGATTTTAATTATTGAAAAAAATGTATATTTCAAAATTATAGTTAAACTATAGATTATTCCATTCTCTTTCTAAAACAAATCCTCTATTGTTTCTTAATACTTGTAAAGCAGCTAAGTTTATTTCAATACAATTCTTAAAATCTCTATCTTGTCCTGAAATACCAAACTTTCTTATAAATTCAATATTTATTCGAGCAGTCTCTAATAAATTTTCTTGTGCAATAATACTTTCATTGAAAGAATCTCTATTTAAAATATCTATTTGATATTTTAAGCTGTTTAAATAATGTCTGTGAGATTCCCCTTCACTATATGATGTACTGGTTGGTAAAGCACCATTAAATAAGACATTAGAATATTCATCATTTAGACTTGAATCTGGTTTCATTCTATTTAATATACCATTATTAAATGCTAAATCCAAAAAAGAGATTTTATATTCAGATAATGCTTGAGGATAATAGTACCATTTATTTCTTTGCTTTGGTTTAGACTCTTCATCTTTAAATTTATTATCAAATTTTCTTACATTAAGCCAAGTTCCTGAAGCAATAGCATCAATCTTAGTAGGTGCAAAAGATAAAAATTGATGATTGGCATATCCTAAAATTACCTTTTTTCTTTGTAACTTTAATCCAGCACATAAATCCATTAAATTTGTCATCCAAGTAATTTCATCGTCTATTAAATATTTATTTTCTGGATGATATGCTACAACATAGTATCCATCTACATCCCATTTTTCGGTCTTTTCAAGTATTCTTTCAACTATCTCATTACTTCCTAGTAACGCATTACTTGGTAAAGCTATTGTCATTATTCTATTTTTATCTGTCATAATCTCTTTTGATTTATCTACCAATACCTTATTTTTTTCAAACCAATTACTATCAATTTCAGATTCCATTATACTTGGTATAATATATTCTATAGTACCAGCTGTATCATTATTCTCTTTAATTTTTTTTAACAATTGTTCTTCTTTTGATATATTTTCCTTTTTCCCAATATTGGTATAGTTAACCAAATTATGATATCCATACATATCTAAATTTTTATGATTTTGCTTAGGATAATAGCATTGAGGATCAAATAAAAGATTTATATTATGATTTCTAAACTCTCTACACCATTTCCACAATGCTTCTTTTTTTATATCTCTTGGACTTAAAATTACAGTTGCTTTTCCCCATTTATCAGCTAAATCCAAAGATAGTTGTTTCATACCATAACCAAATTGTAAATATAATTCCATTATTCCTCTCCCATAATTAAAGTTTCTTTTAGCCCTTTCAACCATTCTAATGCTTTTTTAGCAGAAGGTGGCCTTCTTGATATTTGTTTCATCATTAGTGTTTCAATCAGACCCATAAACTGTTGTTGTGTATCTCCATCTATTTGTAGTCTTTCTGGAGTTATAGTTACGGTTTTATACCATATTTCATTATATGATTGTTCTGTTCCAGTTCTATATGGATTAACTCCAAATATACATTCATAAATCACAACACCTATAGAAAATAAATCCGTTCTAGAATCTATATTTCTATTCTCATAATAATTTAATAACTCTGGAGCTCCATATCCTGGAGTGTGTGGTGATTTTGTATTAAGGACAAATGTAAGAGATTGCATATCCAATGCTTTTGCAATTCCAAAATCTATCAAATAATATTTGTTGTTGCTCATTAATATATTTTCAGGTTTTATATCTCTATGAACTATATTATATTCCTCCAATTTACTTTCAGTAATTAATAATGTCTCCAATAAAGTATAAGCTTCTTTCAAGTTGAATTTATGTTTTTTTATAAGATTTTCTCTTAAGCTATTTCCATCAATAAATTGTTCTAAAATATAAATACATTTATTCCCGATAAGGTTAATTTCTCCAGTATCATACATTTTAGGAACATTGGGAATATCATATTTCGTTACAATTTCAATCTCTCTAATTACTCTATCAACATCAGTATCAGCTTTCACAATTTTTAGAACACAATCACCATAGTCTTTTGATTTAATTTTATATACATCTTTTTGTGAACCAGGATTTAATTTATCAATAATTTTTATTCCTGAAATCTGTTTTTCTATCTCATCTTCCATTTTATTTTCCTTTCTATATACAAATTTCTTTTCCTATAATTTCCTCTATTACCAATGAAGAATAACTATTAGGTATTTTATTTCTTCTCGCTTTCATAATTAAATTAAAGTTCTTATTTTTTTCTTGATACATTCCAATTCCTAAATTATCAAACTTGTTTCTAATAACATTATTAGGTTCTTGTTTTGTATTAGATAATACATAACACTCAGATGAAAATCGCAAATTATTTATTGCTTGTGTTAAAGCACTATTCCATTGATTTATTTTTGCTTCAACAGTTTCTATTTTAGTAATCGCAAAGAAATTTTTTCTATCGCAAATTTTCCATAGTTTATTATTTCTTTCAATCATTTTAGCATCAAGCAATCTAGTAATAGTCTCTAAAATTGTACTTTCATTAATACCTAGTTGTCTTTTTAATTGACTATTACTTATACCATTCTTCATATAGATGTGATATAATATTTTTAAATCTTGATTATTTAGCTTTTTTCTGTTTTCATTCCAATTATCAAAATTTTTTTTATTATATTCAACAAATATAATATCTGGATATGAAGATTCTATTTTTAATTCTTCAAAAATTGCCATACTTATATCTTTATTTTTGTTATATTTTTCGAATTTATTTTTTTTATAATTTATAAATCTATTAACCAACTCTAATTCTAAACCTTGAGTTTGATTTCTTGTCAAAATATTTGATTTATTATTAAATTCAATAATATCATTCATAATATCCCTCTATTCTTTAGTATAAAATTTATCATAAAAAATAAAAAATTTCAATATTTCATAAATACTTATCTATTCTTCAAAGTAATTGAATATTGTATAATTAAATGCACGTTGGTAACATAAAAATATAGACACATAATTAAAAATCATTTAAAATGTTAGTTGACTAGACTAAACATTGGAGGTTTTTAATTATGTGTCAAGAACAGTATAACACAAAAAGAAAAAAATCTAAACAATTAACTTACAAAGATAGAATAAAAATTGAGGCATTGTATAATGAATTGAATTTAACATATACAGAAATAGGAAAAATAATAGGAAAAGACAGAACAACTATCAGTAGAGAAATAAAATTAGGGTTAATAGAATTAGAAACATCATATTTGCCAGTATGGAAGTATTGTTCAGAAGTAGCGCAAAGAAAAAACGAAGAAAATGAAACAGCTAAAGGGACAAACTTAAAAATTGGAAAAGATATAAAATTGGCTAATTTTATAGAGAAAGAAATTAAAGAAGGGAAATTTTCACCAGAAGTAATAGAACATAAAATAAAATAAAACAAGGCAAATATTCAACAACGTTGTGTTTTAAAACGATTTACAACTATATAGATAAAGAAGTATAAAAAATTGTCCTCCTTTCCAGAAAGAGAACAATAAACAACTTACAAACTTTTTACAGTTCGTAAGCTGTTAGAATATGGTGGCTTCAAGTGGAATCGAACCACTGACACGGGGATTTTCAGTCCCCTGCTCTACCAACTGAGCTATGAAGCCATGAATTTTCATTATAAAAAAAATGGCGACCCGGAACGGGCTCGAACCGTCGACCTCTAGCGTGACAGGCTAGCGTTCTAACCAACTGAACTACCGGGCCGTATAGGAAATAAAGTAAAAAAATGGTGGGCGCAATAGGGCTCGAACCTATGACCTCCTGCTTGTAAGGCAGATGCTCTCCCAGCTGAGCTATACGCCCATCTCTTTGACATTGACTAGTATACTAAATTTTATTATCGTTGTCAATAATATTTTTAAAATTTTTTTAATTTTTTTACTTATTGAATATTTTTAAGCAATTTCTTCGATGAACGGGCGAACACTGTTCGCCCCTACACTTCTACTACAACTATTTTATTATTTTATAAAAAGATTAAAAAGTCTAAGGGTGGGGGCAAAAATAAAGTCCACCAAATTGGGTATGACCCAATTTGAATATTATAATTTTATGATAATCAACTACAGTTCAATAAGTATCTAAATGAAATCCCAATAGTTAATATTATTCATTAATATGCTTTTATTTTTCAACATTTTCATCATCATCTATTTTTGTATTTTCTCCATATCTTTTAATTTTTTGTGTAGTTGTTTTTTCCAATTCTTTATCAACTATTTTAAACCCTCTTATATGCTTATAATTTGGTATTTTTTTATTAACTGCTTGTATAGCATTAGATATAACTTGTTTTATTTGATCTTTTGTTGGAATATCTACCTTTAAAAATTCTTTAATAGCATCCATATTTGGAAATATTTTTGCCTTTACAAATGTATCCCCCTTTTTATTGTCTTGTACTCCTACAACTATTGATTCTTGTATAACTGGCTCTTCATTTAAATAGTGTTCCAATTCTTCTGGATATATATTTTTGCCATTTTTTGCTATTATTACACTTTTGCTCCTTCCTGTAATATATAAATATCCATTTTCATCTATTCTACCTAAATCTCCTGTATAAAACCATCCGTCCTTCATAACAGCTTTTGTAGCTTCCTCGTCATTATAATATCCAAGCATAACATTTGGACCTTTTACAATTATTTCTCCAACACCTTCACTATTCTTATCTGCAATTTTATATTCAACATTTGGAATTGGTAAACCAACAGAATCATTTCTTCTATAGAAATCATTATTCCCTGCAACTAAAGGTGAACATTCTGTTAACCCATAACCTTGTAGAACTCTAATTCCTATTGACTCAAAAACTGCTGATATATCTGGATTCATAGCTGCTGCCCCAACTATAAATGTTTTTAACTTTCCTCCTAATGTTTTTTTAATCTTTCCTTTAACTATTGGTTTTAAAAAGAATGGTAAAGATTCTATTATATTTTTACCCTTTTCAAAATATTTTGGAGGCAAAGATTTTTGTAATGTCTTAACAATTTTCTTATATACACTTTCTAATAGCAATGGTACACACAATATTAAATTTGGTTTATATTCTTTCATATTCTTAGCTATATGCCTTAAACCATCACAAAAAGCAACACATCCACCTGCATAAATAACTAATAAATATCCTAACGTACATTCATAAGTGTGGTGTATAGGAAGTATAGATAATACTCTTACTCCAAATTTTAAACTTACTGTACCTGATACAGACATTATGTTTGAACATATATTTTTGTGTGATAGCATAACAGCTTTTGAACTTCCTGTTGTACCAGATGTAAATAATAATATATGCATGTCATTTGGATTTATTTTTATTAATCTAAAACTCTCATCTCCGTCTTCTACAAGCTGTCTTCCTTTATCTACAATTTTATTAAAACTATATATTTCTCCTATATTTTCATTATTATCAAAATCTATAAATGTAAATTTCTTTTGATTTATTTTTTCTGTATTTTTTATAAGTCTACTTATGTATTTATTATCTCCCAATATAGCACAACTTTCAGAAATATTAATAAAATTAATTATTTCATCAATATTTAATTCTTTATCTAATGGAACAACAATACCTATTATTGCTGTAGCTAAATATGATACAGCCCATTTATAGCTATTTTTTCCTATAACACATATTTTTTTATCTTTCAGCCCTAATTTCATCAATTGTGTAGCTAAACTTTCTACATCTTCTTTATACTTTTTATAAGTTATTTCTTTAATTTCTCCATTCTCTTTTACTTTAAATGCTACTTTTTCTTTATTCTTTTCATAAGTTTTATATAATAAGTCTTTGAAATCTGTTATTTCATATGTTTTCATATATTTTCTTTCTAATTCTTGTACTAATATTGGTTTATTTTCCATAGCAACCTCCATTCAAGCAATATTTGCTTTTCAACAATAAATTTTCATATATTATTTTAATTCTTCTATAGCTCTTTTTAATTGTGTATCTTGTTCAAATGGTATATTTAATTCATCTTCTAAATTCTCTGGTAAACTTACTTCTATATCTGGTTCTATGCCTATTTTATTAATCTTACTATTATTTGGTGTAAAATACTCATTTGTAGTTATTTTTAATCCAGCTCCACTAGATAATGTAAATACATTTTGTATAACACCTTTTCCATATGTTTTTTCTCCAACAATTTTTGCAACACCATTATCTTTTAAAGCTCCTGCTAATATTTCAGATGCACTTGCTGAATTATTATTTGTTAGCAATATTACTGGAACATCTACTATAGGCTCTTCTTCAGATTCTGTTATTTCCTCTTTTCCATCTTTATCTTTTGTTATTAATATAGTTTTACCTTTTTCTATCATAGCATCCGCTATTCCAGTTGCTTCTTGTACTATTCCTCCAGGATTATTTCTTAAATCTATTATTAATCCTTTTATTCCTTTTTCTTTTAATTCATTATATTTATTTTTAAATTGTTCTGAAGTACCCTCATCAAAACTGTATATATCCATATACCCTATTTGATTATCTAATACCTCTGTATATATTTGATGTAATTTTATATTTTCTCTTGGCACATCAAATTCTAATATTTGATCCCCTCTTTTTATTTTTAATTTTACACTTTTTCCAACTTCACCTTTTATTATATTTGACAAATCTGTTAATGTTGATTCACTTGTTACTTCATAATCATCCACCTTTAAAATCTCATCACCTGGTAATAACCCTGCTTTTGCAGCTGGTGAATCTTTTATTGGTGATACTATTACCATTTTATTATCAGTTGTTTTACCATAATATATACCTATTCCATTATAATTTCCTGTTGTTTCTGCTTCAAAACTTTCCATCTCACTTTTTGGTATATATTCTGAATATTCATCATTTAAACCATCTACATATCCAACTAATGCAGAATCTAACAATTCCTGTTCATCAAATTCTCCCATATAATATTTATCAATAATTGCTTTTACTTTAGATATTTCTGATGATACTCCTTTATCAATTGTTGGTAGCATAACATACTTAGTATCTTTATTATTTCCTAAGTAATTATAAATAAATATTGTTGTAGCAATAAATGTAATAATTGCTACTAAAATAATTAGCATTATTGTTTTATAAATTCTTTGTTTCTTATCGTATTCCATATGTCCTCCATTCGAGCTTATGCTCTATAATTTATTTAATTTTTGTTAATTATCTTAGGTTTTTATAGATTTCATCTAATACATTATACTACAAATCACCACATATAGTATAGTATTAATAAAAAAATTTCTAGAAATTTCTAGAAATCTTTAGTACAATTTACAGATTATAATAATAAGATAAAAGAACTATATATTATATAGAATAAATTTTGAATGCCATTGTAAGAATACTTAAGTCATTCTATATTTATCATAAAAATTTATAACATATAATATATACTCCTTTTATATGCAAATTGTAATATCTTATGGTAGATAAGGTAATGGATTTACTGACCTACCATTAACTTTAACTTCAAAATGTAAATGTTCTCCTGTTGAATTTCCTGTACTTCCAACTGTCATAATAGCTTGACCTTGTGATACTTCTTGTCCCTCTGTCACCTTTCTAGAACCAGCCTTACCATGCGCATATAAAGTCATGGTACCATCATGGTGATTAATAACTATATATTCTCCATAACTTCTATATGTACCATTAGGATTTTTCAAGGCTTCTGATATAACAACTGTTCCTGATTTAACAGCTACTATTGTTTTTCCACTTACATTTATATTAACATCAACACCTGTATGTCCTGGATATGATGGATAATTCTTATTATTTATATTTGCTTTGCTTAATCCTATTATAGGGAAAATATATCCACTCGCACTTGGTGGCGTAGTAACTCCTGAAGAACCATTATTTTTTTCTTTTTCCTGTTCAGCTTTAATAATATCTTCTAATCTCTTTTGTATTGCTCTTTTATCTGCTTCAAATTGATCTAATTGCTCCTGCAATTCCTTTTCTTTATTTGATAATACACTAACTTGTTTATCTTTTAATGCTTTTTTATCTTCCAATGCTTGCGCTGTTTCTTCTTTATTTTTCTTTTTTACTTCTACTTGATTTTTAGAATTTTCTAAATTTTGTTTTTTAATTTCTATTTCTTTCTTACTATTTTCTAAATTTGTTAATAATTCAGAATCCGATTTTGCAATCTCTGAAATTAAATAGTATCTTGATAAGAAATTTGAAATACTATCTGAATTTAATAATACATCTAGATATGAAGTTTGTCCTGCTTCATACAAAGCCACTAATCTTTTTTTCATCAATTCATCTTGTTTTTTATACTCCTCTTCAGCTTTTGCTAATTCTTCTTCTTGTACTTCTATCTGACTTGCTAATTCGTCTAGTTCACTATCTAATTCATCTATTTGGTCTTGATACTCACTAATTTGTTCTGTTATTTTCTGAACTTCTTTCATTCCATCAGATAAATCACTTTGAACATCTCCAATTTCTTTTTTTGTATCATCTATTTTACTATCCACATTATTCATTTCTGCATTTACTTCTGATTTAGATTCTGCATATACTAATATTGAAGTAGACATTATTGTTAAAATTAAAACAAATACTACTAATATCTTATAAATTTTATTTCTACTCATAATTCCTCCATTTTATACTAATTTGCTTGCACAAAATTTAAAGGTTGTACATATTCTCCATTAACTCTTACTTCAAAATGTGCATGCGGACCAGTTGCATATCCAGTCATACCAACTTTTAATATTGGATCACCTTGTTTTACCTCTTGCCCTAAAGTTACTAAAATTTCGCTTCCATGTGCATATAATGTTGAAACACCACCTCCATGATCTATTATTACCATATTACCATATGCTGTATTATATCCTGCTTTTATTACAACTCCATCATTTGCAGCAATAAAATTTGTTCCTATTGGAGCTCCTATATCCATTCCTGTATGTAATTTATATACTCCTGTTATCGGATGTGTCCTCATTCCAAAAGGCGAAGTTATTCTTGTATATCCAGGTACTGGCCAGGCCATAACTCCGCCAATATAGTCTGTACCTATATTAGCTGTTGTAAGCATTACTATTTCTTTTTCAATTAATCGCAATTCATTTATAGCTTCTTCAATTTTAGTTTGCAATTCTTGCTCTTTCTGTGTTAAGTTATTCATATAATTATTTTTCACAATCAGTGTGTTTTCTAGCATAATTTGTATTTTTTCTTCTTCATCTTTTACTTTTTTATATTCTTCCATCTGAGCATTTAATTTATTTCTTGCTTCTTCTATTTCGTTTTTCTGTTTTTCTACTTCTTCTACTATTTCATTATCATATTTTGCTATTTCAGTTATAAGATAATATCTAGACAAAAAATCTCCTATACTTGTTGAACTTAATAATACATCTAAATATTTGTTATCTCCAATTTCATATAATATTACTAATCTTTCTTCTAACGCTTTTTTCTTTTCTTCATATTCTTTTTCAACTTTATTTAATTCATCTTGTATAATTTTTATTGATTCAGATAAATTATTAACTTGAATTGAATTCTTATCTATTTGTGTTTGATATTCTAATAATTTTTCGTTAAGGCTTTCAATTTCTTTCATATTCTCTGATAAATCATTTTGTATATTTAGTAATTCATTATTTGAATCATCTACTTGTCCTTGTAATTCATCATGTGTTTTTTGTAATTCTTCTACATTAGTTTGTCCAGTAGTATTTTCATTTCCTACTGTATTTAATGTATTAGAATTATTATTATCTACTGCGTTATTTACTATATTATTTTGTATATCTAACGCTTCTGCTGGGTATGCCATCAATGATATTATCATAATTATAATAATTAATATTAATGAAATGTATTTTTTCAAACTTATACACCCCTTATTAAACTTTTAAATATCTTCTCATTGACATAGCACTTCCTAATATACCTATACCAATTCCCAATGCAATATATACTACAATTATTAAATTAAACAATTCATTAAAGCTTAATAAATTAAATCCTATTATATTGTTTAATGATGAGCCTATTATTCTATTTGAAACCATATTATATGCTAATCCTATTAATAAGACTGATATTAATGATGCCACTGTTCCAATTATAATTCCCTCTACTACAAAAGGTGCTCTTATAAAACTATTTGTAGCTCCTATGTATTTCATTATTGATATTTCTTTTCTTCTTGCATGAACTGTTAATTTTATTGTATTTCCTATTATAAATATTGATATTAATATTAATAATATTAGTATAATTGCAGTTATTATATTTATTGTATTTCCTATTGAAACTAATTTTGCACTTGTTTCATCACTACTATTTATATTTTTTACATTATCTAGTTTACTAATCTCTTCTTGCACTTGTGAACTTAATGTTAAATCTGTTAATTTAACAATATATGATGGAGGAAATATGTACATTCCATTTAATATATCTTGATCACTTTTTAATATTTCCTTCATTTGATTTAATGCTTGTTCTTTTGTCTTAAATTGTATTGTATTTACACCATCAATTTCTAATATTTCTTGACCCAATTTTTCTATTGCTTCATCCGTTGCATCATTTTCTATAAAAACTTCTATTGCTTGAGAAGATTCCACTTGATCGATTGCATTACTTATGTTTTTTCCAATTACAAAGAATATTCCAAAAATCAACATTGTAGCACACATTATAGCTAAACATGCAAAAGTTGATTTTTTATTTTTAAAAACATTTCTAAAACCTTCCCCAATTAGATAACCTAATATATTATATTTCATGATCATAACCACCTTTTCTATTATCTCTAACTATAACACCTTTATGAATTTCTATTACTCTTTTTCTCATTCTATCTACTATATCTTTAGCATGTGTAGCTACTACTACAGTGGTTCCTCTCATATTTATATCATTTAATAAATTCATTATATCCCATGCTGTTTCTGGGTCCAAGTTTCCTGTAGGCTCATCTGCAATTATCATAGATGGATTATTAACTAATGCTCTTGCAAGTGAAACTCTTTGTTGTTCTCCTCCTGAAAGTTCTTCTGGATACATTTTTGCTTTTGAACTTAATCCTACTAAAGATAAAACCATAGGAACTTGTCTTCTTATATGTCTTGGTGTTGCCCTTACAACATGCATTGCAAATGCAACATTATCATATACAGTTTTATCAGGTAATAATCTAAAATCTTGGAAAACAACCCCCATACTTCTTCTTAAATATGGAACTCTACTTTGTTTTAAAAATGTTGTATCTTTGCCATTTATTATTATATTCCCCTTTGTAGGTTCTTCCTCTTTTAGTATCATTTTTATTATTGTTGACTTTCCAGAACCTGATGCTCCAACTAAAAAAGCAAAATCACCTTTATCTATTTTAAAATTAGCTTGCTTAACTGCAACAGTACCAGTATCATATACCTTTGAAACATTTTTAAATTCTATCATTGTTTTCTCCTTGTATATACATCATATATTTATTATCATTCAACATTATCATAACAATAAAAAAATACATTTGCAATATTTTATATACAAAAAAACAATATAAATTTAATTATTTTTCATTAATTTATATTGTTTTTCTTTATTTATCTCTTTTTTGACTTTTTCACACAAAATTCACAATTATCTATATATCAAAAGTTCAGTAATCAAATGTGATTTTTGTTCTGACTATAACCTATCTTTCAAATTCATCCAAAGTTTTAAATTCATATCCTTGATTTTTCGCCTCTTTTATTACATAATCTAAAACATTCATATTATCAACTGAATTACCATGTAATAATATAACTGCTCCTGAGTGTAAATTATCTAAAATTTTTTTCTTTGCATACTCCACACCTTTTTGATGCTTTTCATCCCAATCATCATATGCAAGCGACCACATCGCTGTTTTATATCCTAAAGAATTACATATAGCAAGAGTTCTTTGACTATATTCTCCTTTAGGTGGACGTATGTACTCCATATCATAATTAAATTTCTCATATACAGCTTGATGTAAATCCATAATTTCTTTTTTTATTTTCTCATCATCTAAACTAGGCATACTATAATGATTCACTGTATGATTTCCAACTATATGTCCATCATCAATCATTTTCTTTACTAATTCAGGTTGTGAATTTAAATAATGGGCTGTTATAAAAAATGCTGCTTTTACGTTATTTTCTTTTAATATCTCTAATATTTTTTCTGTATATCCCGCTTCATACCCCTGATCAAATGTTAAATATAGTTTTTTAGTTTCTGCATTTCCCATAGCAATTCCATCTGCCTCATCTATGTACTTTTTATTTTTCTCTCCTAAGTCTGGTTGTTTATGATCTTTTTCTCTTTTTATACCCCATTCTATTTTTTGATTACTTAATCCATTATTTTCTTGTGCACTTGCTAAAACAGTTTCATTTTGTGTTTTTAACACACTAACAGTAAAAACTACCATCATTATTGATAATATTGAAACAATAATATACTCACTTCTAAACTTCACATTATTTCCTCCTTTTATTTTAAGTATATTGTTTCATTATCATTTAATGACTAAAAATCATATTAATATGTAGCAATATAATTTCACTATTGTTGATAATATATTACCATCATTGTCTTGCCCACATATAAAAAGATGGAAAACCTCTTTCTACTTAGAAAAAATTCTATTTTTTCATATGTATAGTTTCCATCTTCTTATAATATTTTTCACCAATTCTGAACTTCTTTATTATAATATGTAATAAGTACTGGCTTAAACATATTATTTTCTTCTACTTCATCTAAAGGTATTATCTCATCATTTCCAAAAACAAACAAAGAATCTATATTATTTGAATTTAAATATTTTGTTTCAACACTCAATTCATTTCTTATATTTTCGCCGTTAAAAGCTAAATTAAAGCCCCAATCTCCAAAAGAAGGTACTTGTAAATGATATGGAATTACTGTATTAAACTGACTCTTTATAGTTTTATTAATACACCAAAATGATTTTGGAGCATAGTATGGACTAGTAGATTGGCACACCATTACTCCACCTTCTGCTAAATTAGCTTTTATATAATTGTAGAAAACATTAGTATATAATTTATTTAAACTCTCATTATTTGGATCTGGAAAATCTATTATTATAACATCAAATTTTTCGTCATTTTGTTGTACAAAAATATATCCATCTTCATTGATTATTTTTAATTTTTCATTTTTCAAAGAATTATTATTTAATCTTGTTATTTGTTCATTTTCAGTACATAAATCTGTCATTTTCTTATCTATATCTACTAATACAATTTCTTTTACTTCTTCATACTTTAATACTTCTCTTGCAGCTAGTCCATCTCCTCCACCTAGAATTAAAACTCTATCATGATTTTTTGCATACATCATTGGTATATGTACTAAAGCTTCATGATACCTATATTCATCATTAGAACTAAACTGTAAATTACCATCTAAAAATAATCTTAAATCATCTTTATGCTTAGTCATGACTATTTTTTGATATTCAGTTTGTTCTGATAAAATAATATCATCTCTATATAAGCCACTTTCTATATGTTTAGTAATAACTCCTCCAAAACATAAAAATAATATCATAACAATGAATAATATAACTGAACAATATTTTAGTGCTTCATGATTTATAATAAACTTTTTATATTTCCATATTATAAGTATTGCTACAAATATATTGATTGTTCCAACAATAAATGATGTTGTAATAAATCCTACTTGTGGAAATAATAATAATGGAAATACTACTGAACCAATAAGTCCACCTATGTAATCAAATGTAAAAATATGTGCAAGATTTTCTCTAACATTACTTTCATTTTTCTCTATAATTCTAGTAAGTATTGGTATTTCTAATCCAACAAATATTCCTATTAGAATAATTAATAAATACATTATTAATGCATATATTTGTGTATATATATTTGCTAAAAATAAAATTAAGCTTGAAAATCCACCTAAAATACCTACACTTATTTCAATCAAAATAAATTTATTAAATAAATTATTTTTTATATATTTAGACAGATAAGAACCTATACCCATAGCACTCATATATAAACCTATTGTTATAGAAAACTGAAATATGCTATCTCCTTGTAAATATGAACTAATACTACTTATAATTAATTCATAAATAATAGAACATATAGAGATTAATAAAGTGGTTACTAATAGTAATCTTCCATCAAATTTTTCTTTTTGTTTTTCCATTTTATAATACACCACTCATTATAATACCTATAGCTACAAACATTCCACCTAACATAATTCCAACTGCTTTATTATTGTTATCTACTTCTTCTGTTAATTTAAAATCCTTTTTAAATTTTAATTCTACTAATTTATATCCTATAAAACAAAACGCTACTCCTATTACGACATAAATAAGTATTTCTAATAATTTAAACCAAACTGTTTCCATTTCTTCCTCCCTCTATATAATAACTGTTCTAATTATAATAGCTATAGATATAAAAATACCTGCTATTAAAAAGCCTGCAGCTACATTTTTTTCTTTTAATTCTCTATTAAAATCATAAGGTACAATTAAATCAAATACATACATACTAGCAAGCATTAAAACTATTCCTAAACCTCCATATAATAATGTTTCTAGTATTTGTGTCCACAATAACTCCATTAATATTTCCTCCTTTATTTTCCAAAACTTATACCTCCACCACTACTTCTTCTACTGTTTACACTTTGCTGTCTGGCAGAATCTGCATATTCTGAATAAATATTACTTTTATTTGAACTATTAAATGCTCCATAGTAATATGGGTTATAATAACTATGATATGTATAACCACCAGTACTTACATATTTTTTATCTGAAACCTGAACATATACAGTCCCATTTTCTAAATATACATATGCAAATTCATTTTTTGTATGTATCCCTACTCCCTCTTTATCTGTATTATTTTCTGAACCTGTTACACTTGTTATTTTTTCTGGTATACCATCTATTATATCTTTTACTGTTTGAGCAATAGTTGAAAATGATGACTTATATACTCTTGCTTTCTTACGATTCGTATTATTTGTAATTGATGTTACATATTCATATTTTGAATTTTTTTCTATGTATTTTTGCATAGGGTTACCATTAAATATATTTACAATAAATATTACAATAACAGCTAAAATTGGAATAACTGCCAAAGCTATTTTAGATTTACTTTTACTATTTTTTATATTATTTTTATCCTGTTTACTTGTTGGTTCTTCTAAAGTATTTGTAATCTTTACTTTATTACCATCTATATATTCTCCTTGACTTTTCTCGGCTCCATCATCCCATTTTTCAATAGAAATTATATGTTTTTTATCTTTTGTAATATAATTTATATATTTACATTGTTCTCGAATATCTACGTCCACATTTCCTAAATAATTTTTTACTGTCGCAACACCTTCATCTAAAAATTCATATTCATGACCATTTATACTAAAATTCTTATCTTTTTCGTTTATATCACCTGTATATGGTATATATGTTGAATACAGTATTTTATTAGATTCATTTTTTTCAATACAAAGAATTTTGCTTTTACCTAGTTCATCTCTTATTTCATATTCTTGCCAAATATCACTATTCTCTTCAAATTCTATCATACTCATAACTAAATATTTGACATTATCTATATATATTACTTGCCATTTTTTTAATTTTTCTTCCATTTTCTCCCCTCTTATTTATAAGTTATCAAATTCATTTTGGTTTTATAAACATTATTTCTTACCAAATATTTTCTTGAGAAAATTAATTATTTTATCTAATAATCTTTCTTTTTTTATAACTAATGGTAATTCTTTATCATATTCGTTTTCTAAATTTCCTTGATATATTTTTTCGTTATTTTCCCATGTTTTTAATACTTTTCTTTTTTCTTCTTCTGATGCTAAATAATTATAATATATTAAAGCAATTAAATCTTTACTTTCTTCTGAAATATTTTGTTCTAATAAACTTTTATTTAAATCTATATCAACTTCCTTATTTGAATCTTTTGCTGTATTTTTTAAATAATCTAAAAATTTTATTGGTATTTTTTTTATTAACTCATAATCCACATAGTCTAATATAGAAACGACTTCTTTTGCTATATCATTCATCTCTAGAAAATCCTTCCTTTACTTTTCCTATTATTTTATTTTTTTGCCTTGTTATATTATCTCTTATCCTTGTATACATTTGTTTTATTTTACTAATACTTCTACTTTCTGCTAAATCTTTTATATCATTTTGATTAAATTTTTTGTTATAATTATTATTCTTTTCATCTTTTTCTTCTACAAATTTAATATTACCATTGTCTAACTTATCTTTACTTATTATAGGTAATTCATGTTCTATACTTTTAATATATTTAATTTGATCAATCATTTGGTCAAAATGTTCATCAGTAAAATATATTTGACAATTATTATAAAAACTTTTAACATAAGCAAATTCTTTTTCTGGAAATTCATCTGAATAAGGATCTTCCTTATTTATAATCCCATATTTTTTTGATAACTTACCTACTAAAGCATCTATATCAATATCATAGTTAATGTCATCTTTTGTTCCAATTTCGACATAGTTAATTTTTCCTTTTTTACCTATCATCCATGGCTCATATTCTCCATTTAATGTGACACAAAAATTAATATTTGTTTTCTCATCTTCTAAAACATTTTCCAATTTTATTAACTTTTGTTTTTCTTCTTCAATATTTGATTCTACTCTTTCTCCTTTTATAATCTCTCTAAAATATTGTGTTAATTCACCTTTTTTATTATTAAAATATACTCCATATCTATTTCCACTTATTATATTCCCATATAAATAATATGGTTTTTTATATGTATTATTTGCCAAATTAATTGTAAATTTGTCCTTATCTTTTAAAAACCCGAGCCATTAATTCTATAATCTTAGGACTTTTCAAAAATGAAATATATGCACTTGAAGATGCAAAATTTGTTATATTATCATGATTCTCTAATACTCCATCACATGAAGCAAATGGCTTAAAGCCGTTCTTATCCAAATATTCAATTATATCTACAAAATCTTTATCAATATCTGATATTTTCATATTTTCCCCTTCTTTTGTTATTTATTTTTCTCTTTTTTTATGAATTTAGTATAACATAAAATTATATTATCTACTACAATTTTATAATAATTGTATAAAATATATTTTTTTAATATGATATAATACAAATATACTTAGAGTATATTACTCAAATTTTTAGGAGGTTTTTATGTTAAACAAATATATTGATTCTAAAAAAGATGAAATGATACAAAAATTAAAAGAGTTAATTAATATTCCTAGTGTATATGAAAAAAGTGATGATCAAAATATGCCTTTTGGAAAGAATGCAAATTCAGCACTTGAATACATACTTAATCTTGGTGATTCTTTAGGATTTAAAACAAAAAATGTTGATGGTTACTGTGGTTATATTGAATTTGGAAAAGGCTCTGAATTAGTTGGTATTATAGGCCATTTGGATGTTGTTCCTGCTAATGATAATTGGACCTACTCGCCTTTTAATGCAACTATTCATGATAATAAAATATATGGTAGAGGTGCAATTGATGATAAAGGTCCTGTAATTGCTTCTTTATATGCAATGAAAGCTGTTATGGATAATTGTCAAATAAATAAAAGAGTTCGATTAATATTAGGTTTAGATGAAGAGAGAAGTTGGAAATGTATAAATTATTACAAAGAACATGAAGAAATACCTAGTATTGGCTTTAGTCCTGATGCAGATTTTCCTTGTATATACGCAGAAAAAGCAATTTTAACAACATATTTATCCACTGAATATAAACCAAATGTTGAATCTAATATATATATTAAAGAAATAGATTGTAATAATAATCCTGATAATGTAGTACCTAAAATTTGCACTATTTTATTATCTATAACTGATAATATTGACATGTCTCAATTAATTTCTAATTTAAAAGATATAATTTCTAAATATAATTTTAATATAAATTATGAGATTATAGATGATAATAATTTGAAAATTGCTTCTCATGGTAAGGAAGCACATTCTGCACACCCAGACTTAGGTATTAATGCAATTTCAAGATTAATTGTAACTATTAATGACCTATTAAAACACTACAATAATAATATTGATTTATTCGAATTCTTTTGTAAATTTATAAATACACAATATGATGGGAAAAATCTTGGTATAAATTATAAAGATGAATCTGGTACATTAACTTTAAATGTAGGAAATTTTTTTTATAATAATAATCGCATTACAATAGGGATAAATATGAGAATTCCTATTAATACAACTATCGATACAATTGAAAACGCTTATTTAGATAAATTATCTTCTTATATAAATATTAGATATGAAAAAAAAGATAGTAAAAAAGCTCTATATGTTGACAAAAATTCTTATCTTGTAAGAACTCTTTGCAACATATTTAATGAAATGAATAATTCTAATTTTGAACCTATTGCAATAGGAGGAGCAACATACGCTCGTGCTTTTGATAATTGTATATCTTTTGGCGCGAATATTCCTGGCCAAAAAGACATATGTCATCAAAGTGATGAATTTATTACCATAGATAATTTAGTTTTTGCAAGTAAAACTTATGCAAAAGCTATTTATGAACTATCAAAATGATTGTAACGTACAAATTTTATAATTTATCTAAAGTACTCAAAAAAGAGTACTTTTTTTAGACTTATTTTACAAAAATATTACATTATTTCTTTTTTTATTATAGGTATTGACAATATTATATTTTTGGATTATAGTTTTTAATATTGGAAATTTAAGGTAATGGGTTGTATTTTGTAGAATAATGTAGAAAAGGTGATTTTTATGTTGAATTTTGTAGTCTGTGATGACAATATTTATATATTAGATAAAATATCTAAAATTTTAGAATCTATTTTTATAGAACATAATTTTGATGCAAATATTATTTTTAAAGGAACAAATGCAGATGAAGTTTTACAATTTATAAAAAATAATTATAACAAAATAGACGTTTTAATTCTTGATATTAATTTAAAATCTGAAGTTTCTGGACTTGATATCGCTAAAAGTTTGCGTAATTATAACAAAAATGCTTATATAATTTTTACCACTGGTCATTTAGAATATGTTATGATGGCTTACAAATATAAAACATTTGATTATCTACCCAAACCTATTACTTTTGAAAAAATTGAAGAAACTGTTATTAGGTTATTTAATGATATAACTAATAACTCTAACAAATATTTAAAACTAGTTTCTAAAAATATGCTCATCAACGAAGATGATATTTATTATATTAAAAAAGATGGTATGAGGGCTATTTTTATAAGTCCTTATCAAACTTATGAAATATATAACTCATTTTCAAAAATTCAAAATTCTTTACCACCTAATTTTATAAGATGTCATAAATCTTACATTGTAAATATAAATAAAATTTCTGATATAAGAATCAATATTAATAAAATATATTTTAAAGATAATATATCTTGTTCTATTGGTCCAAAATACAAAAATAATTTATTGGAGGTTATTAACAATCATGGAAATAATACAAAATATCTGGAATAATTTATCATCACAAAATGAAATACTTACTAATATAATTTGTAGTCCTTTTATCATTATAGATGCATTTATAGGTATGTTACTTTTTACAACTATCTTAAATATTAAATCTAATAATAAACAGAAATTACTTTATGTTGTTTCTATTTCAGTTTTAGCATTCATAACAAGATCTTATATTCCAAACCCGTATGGAACATTTATAAATATGATTGCTCTCCCAATCTTTATAATCTTTATCTTCAAAACAACTCTATTAAAAAGTATAATTGCAGAATTATTACCTCTACTTATTTCAGCTTTAATTGAACCTATATGCGCAAAATTATATATTATTATATTTGATATACCTATAGAAGTAGCAATGAATACACCTATATCTAGATTATTTGTAATGTTTATAGTTTATTCTATTATGTATTTAATCTACTATGTAACAAAAAAATTTAATTTTAATATAACTATACTTGATGAATTAAATCTAAAAAGTAAAATCTTATTAATTGTAACCTTTTTATTAGGTCTTATTTCAATAGCTATTCAATATTATATAATTAATTATTATAGTAATAACATTCCTATTCTAGTAACTGTACTAAGCACATCTACATTACTTATATATTTTATTATGAGCCTTTATAGCCTAATTAGAACAACTCAATTAGAAATAACAAAACAAAATTTAGAACAGTCAGAATTATATAATAAAACTCTTTCAATTTTATATGATAATATTAGATGTTTTAAACATGATTTTAATAATATTGTACAATCAATAGGAGGGTATGTTCAAACTAAAGACATAACTGGTTTAAATAAATATTATTCTCAATTATTAGAAGATTGTCAAAGAGTTCACAACTTAACAGCTCTAAATCCTACAGTTATTAATAATCCTGCAATATATAGCTTACTAACTGCAAAATACCATGTTGCAGATTCTAATGGTATACAAATTAATTTAGAAATATTTCTTGATTTAAATACACTCAATATGAAAATATATGAATTCTGCAGAATACTTGGAATATTATTAGATAATGCAATTGAAGCAGCAAATGAATGTTCCGAAAAAATTATAAATTTAAAAATGCAACTTGATAATAGCTCTCAAAAGCCACGTCAGTTGTTAATTATAGAAAATACATTTAAACAGAAAAATATAGATTTAGAAAAAATATTTAATAAATCATATTCTACAAAACCTAATAATACTGGATTAGGTTTATGGGAAATTAGAAAAATATTAAAGAAAAATAACAATTTAAATTTATTTACAACTAAAAAAGACGATTTCTTCATACAACAATTAGAAATATATTGAAAACATAAATTTATTTATCTGATTATATATAATAAAAGTGAATAGCGTATTTGATTTTTATTAATTCATTTACACTATTCACTATCTATATTTATTTACATTACAAGTTCTTCTTCTAAGTTTTTAATAAATTCTTCTACATCTTCTTGCCCCATATCTCCATTTTCTCTTGAACGTACAGAAACAGTATTATTTTCTATTTCTTTATCTCCAACAACTAACATATATGGTACTTTTTCTAATTGAGCTTCTCTTATCTTATATCCTATTTTTTCATTTCTATTATCTAATTCTACTCTAATTCCTTTTTCTTCTAGTTTTGCTTTTACTTTTTCTCCATACTCATTTTGTTTATCACTTATTGGCAAAATCTTCACTTGTAATGGTGAAAGCCATAGTGGAAATGCACCTTTTGTCTCTTCTATCAAAAATGCCATAAATCTATCTAATGTACCTAATATTGCTCTATGAATTACAACAGGTCTATATTTTTCTCCATCTTCTCCAACATATTCTAACTTAAATCTTTCTGGTAATAAGAAATCTAATTGACATGTTGAAACTGTAACATCATGCCCAATTGCAGATTTTAATTGTACATCTAATTTTGGTCCATAAAATGCCGCTTCACCTTCTGCTTCATAAAATTCTATACCAAGTTCTTTTAATATCTCTCTTAACTGACTTTCTGCTTTTTCCCACATTTCATCATCATCAAAATATTTTTCTTTATCATTCTTATCTCTTAAAGATAATCTAAATTCATAATCTTTAAATCCAAAATCTTCATATACTGCTAAAATTAATTTTACAACTCTTCCTACTTCTTCTTTTATTTGATCAGGTCTTACAAATAAATGAGCATCATTTTGGCACATTTCTCTAACTCTTTCTAATCCACAAACAGCTCCACTATCTTCATATCTAAAATCATGTGCTAATTCTCCTATTCTTACAGGTAAATCTCTATATGAATGTAATTTATTCTTATATATTAACATATGATGTGGACAATTCATTGGTCTTAAAACAAGTTCTTCATTTCCAATTTTCATAACAGGAAACATATCTTCCTTATAATGATCCCAATGTCCAGATACTTTATATAACTCTGAATTTGCCATTGATGGAGTATATACATGCTTATATCCCATTTTTATTTCTTTATCTTGTATATATCTTTCAAGTAATCTTCTTATTGTTGCACCATTTGGTAAATACATAGGAAGTCCTGAACCAACAAGTTCATGTGTCATAAATAAATCTAATGCTTTTCCAATTTTTCTATGATCTCTTTGTCTTGCCTCTTCTAATTTATTTAAATACTCTTCTAACTGGCTTGCTTTTGGAAAAGATATTGCATATATTCTTTGTAACATCTTATTTTTTTCGCTACCTCTCCAATAAGCACCTGATGAAGATAATATTTTAACAACTTTTACTTTTCCTGTATTCATTAAATGTGGTCCTGCACATAAATCTGTAAAATCCCCTTGTTTATAAAAACTTATTTCTTCTCCTTCTTCTAATTCTTCTATTAATTCTTTTTTATATGGTTGATCTTTCATTAAATCTAAAGCTTCTTTTCTTGGTAAAGAGAATCTTTCTATTTCAATATTTTCTTTTATAATCTTTTTCATTTCATTTTCTATTTTTTCTTTATCTTCTTCTGTAAAAGGTTTTTCAACATCAAAATCATAATAGAATCCTTCATCTATTGCTGGCCCTATTGCAAATTTTACATTTGGAAATAATCTTTTAACAGCTTGTGCCATAATATGTGATGTTGTATGCCAATAAGCCTTTTTTCCTTCTAAACTACTTTCGAATGTATGAATAACTAAATTACAATCAGCATCTATCTTATGTCTTAAATCATATATCTTTCCATCAATTTCTCCGCAAGTTGCAACTCTAGCTAATCCTTCACTAATCATTTTTGCAACATCTAATATAGAAGCACCTTTTTCAACCTCCAAATTAGAACCATCTTTTAAAGTTATTTTTATCATATAAATTCCTCCCTTTTATACCTCCATCAGAATGAAAAAGCACTCCAATGGATCATATTATCCATAGGAGTGCTATATTTGCACGGTTCCATCCTATTATTTTCTTAATTAATAAAGATTATAACGTATCTTAAACACGTCTGACTTATTCATCAGAAATATAAAGAGTTAGTTTTCAAATATGTTTACTTAAGTTAGCTTCCAGCTAATAACTAACTCTCTCTTTAAGCAACCTCTATTTTACTCTTCTCTCATTATTTTATGAACATTATTTTAATTCTTTTTTTTATAAAAGTCAATATATAGTATTGCCAAATATACAAATTTATAGTAAAATTGTTTTACTTTAAATATTTGTGATGTTAAAGAGAGACTATATTAAATATCTTTTACATAGAGAGTTTATGGTTGGTGTAAATAAACTAAAAGAATTTAAGAATCTACTCTCTGAGTTTTTAGTGAAAACTAAACCGTTTGTATGGGTTATAATACTTAGAGTATAATAAAAGGTGGTACCACGTTAAATACGTCCTTTGCTAAAAAGCAATGGGCGTTTTTTTTGTTTTGGAGGTGACAAAATGAATACTCTTGAAATAGGAAAATTATATAGACATTTTAAAGGAAACTACTATCTTGTTTTAGGAACAGCTTTTAACTCGGAAACTCAAGAAAAATATGTAATATATAAAGCTTTATATGGAGAATACAAAACATGGATAAGACCTGAAAAAATGTTTTTAGAAGAAATAGACTATAATAGAAAAGACAATATTACAAAACAAAAATATAGATTTGAAAGGATTGATTTATAATGTTAGATATCAAATTTGTTAGAGAAAACCCTGAATTAGTTAAAGAAAATATTAAGAAAAAATTTCAAGATGAAAAAGTAAAATTAGTAGATGAAGTTATATTTCTTGATTTAGAATACAGGAAATTAAAAACTAATGGTGATGAATTAAGAGCTGAAAGGAAAAAATTAAGTAATGAAATTGGTAATTTAATGCGTAATGGAAAAAAAGACGAAGCAGAAAACATAAAATCACAAGTAAATGATATAAATAAAAAACTTGAAAAAAATGAAGAATTAGAAGGAAAGTATTCATCTGACATAAAGAACATAATGATGAGAATTCCTAATATGATGCATGAATCTGTTCCTATAGGAAAAGATGACTCTGAAAATGTAGAACTTCAAAAATTTGGTGAACCTCTTGTTCCAGATTATGAAATTCCTTTTCACGGAAAAATACTTGAAAACTTAGGAGGAATCGATTTAGATTCTGCTCATAGAGTTGCAGGTAATGGTTTTTATTATCTTTTAGGTGATGTTGCAAGACTACACTCTGCTGTTTTAACGTATGCTAGGGACTTTATGATTAATAAAGGATTTACTTATTGTATACCACCATACATGATTCGTTCTAGTGTTGTAACAGGAGTTATGAGCTTTGAAGAAATGGATGCAATGATGTACAAAATAGAAGGTGAAGATTTATACTTAATTGGTACTAGCGAACACTCTATGATTGGAAAATTTAAAGATCAAATTCTAAAAGAAGAAGAACTTCCATATACTATGACTTCTTATTCACCTTGCTTTAGAAAAGAAAAAGGTGCACATGGCTTAGAAGAACGTGGAATTTATCGTATACATCAATTTGAAAAACAAGAAATGATAGTTGTTTGTAAACCTGAGGATAGTTATAAATGGTATGATAAAATGTGGTCATATACAGTTGAATTGTTTAGAAGTATGAATATTCCTGTACGTACTTTAGAATGTTGTAGTGGTGATTTAGCAGATTTAAAAGCAAAAAGTGTAGATGTTGAAGCATGGAGTCCAAGGCAAAAAAAATATTTTGAAGTTGGAAGTTGTTCAAATCTTACAGATGCTCAATCAAGAAGACTTGGAATTCGTATAAAAGGTAAAGATGGAAATTATTTTGCACATACACTTAATAATACAGTAGTAGCACCTCCACGTATGCTTATTGCCATTTTAGAAAATAATTATCAACCAGATGGAAGTGTAATTATTCCTGAAGTTTTAAGACCTTATATGGGTGGGCTTGAAAAAATAGAAAAAAAGAAATAAGGTGATATAATTGATTATAAAAAATCCTAAATTTGAAATTTCTGCTACTTCTACTAAACAATATCCTAAAAATAATTTACCAGAAATAGTTTTAGTTGGAAAATCAAATGTTGGAAAATCTTCTTTTATAAATACAATAGTAAATAGAAAAAATTTAGCAAGAACAAGTAGTCAACCTGGGAAAACAAGACAATTAAACTTTTATAACATTGACGATATATTTTATTTTGTTGATTTACCTGGGTATGGATATAGTAAAATGTCAAAAAAAGAGCAAGAAACTGTTGCTAATTTCATTGAAGAATATCTCTCTAAAAGTAAGAAAATTAAACTTATTTTATTTTTAGTAGATATACGTCATATGCCAACTAATAATGATAAAATAATGTATAACTATTGTATAAATAGCAATCTTCCATTTATAGTTATATGTAACAAAGCAGATAAAATTGCTCCTACTAAAGTTATAGATAGTGTTAATACTATACAAAACGAACTCAACCCATTAAAAGATATTTTATTTTTACCTTTCTCCTCTGAGAGAAAAATTTATACTGAACAAATTATGGAAAATATTTTAAAATTTATATAGTATAAAATAGTTAAATCTTTAATATACATTATTATAAGATTTAACTATTTTTTACTTCTAAAAGATTTCTAATATTATTTTTCATAAATATGCACACTCTATATAATGTATTAGCTAAAAATATATTTAGTAACTATTTAAATAAATTCTCTTCATAGAAAAATCTAATGTATTTTTTATTTGTAACTCCCAGCATCGCACAGTCTGTATAATAATATTATTAAAATTAAATATTTTAAATTAACTACAAATGGATTATTTTATCAAAAAAATATACAACAGACTGTAAGCTTGCTGGTCCCCACGAATTGTTACTGCATAAAAAGTACATTAGATTTTTCTTGATAAGTATTTTATCTATGAAGATTTACTAAATTATTTTTATTTTGTGTAAAGTATTTTATTTTCCAACATTTTATTGTATAATAGAAATGTATAGATTTTTTTAGACATTTATGTCGGTTAGGAGTTTTTATTATGCTTATGTGGCAATTTTGGTTAATCGTTGCTGGAGTTTTTCTTATTGCAGAAATTTTCACAACAGGTTTTCTTATTTTTTGGGTAGGCATTGGTGCACTATTTGCAATGCTAAGTAGTTTTATTACAGATAACATCATTATACAAACTACAGTATTTGTTTTAGCATCTGCTATATTCATATTATTGACAAGACCTCTTGTAAAAAAATATGTAGCTAAAGATCAAGATAATGTTGTAACAAACGCCAAAGCAATTATTGGTAAAACAGGTATAGTAACTCAAAATATAAGTAAAATTGAAGGTGCTGGTTTAGTTAAAATAGGTGAAGAAGTTTGGTCAGCAATATCTAATAGCTGTGACGAAATATCTAAAGGAACAGAAATTAAAGTATTAGATATTGATGGTGTAAAATTAGTTGTTGACCCTATTGATGTTAAATCAGAAGCTGAACAATTTAATTAAAAATACACAATAATAAAGGAGGATGTTAATATGTGGTTTTTAATAGTATTACTTATCATCATCTTAGTTATTGCATTTAAATCAATTAAAGTTGTTAGGCAAGCTGAAGTATATATTATAGAAAGATTAGGTAAATTTCATAAAATAGCTGATGCTGGTCTTACAATAATTATTCCATTTTTTGATCGTGTTAGATCTGTTGTTAGTTTAAAACAACAAACGATGGATATACCACCACAAGGAGTTATTACAAAAGATAACGTTACAATTACAATTGATACAGTTGTATTTTATCAAATTACAGATCCTGCTAAAGCAGTTTATGAAATTCAATCACTGAAAAAAGGTATTGAATATTTAGCAATTACAACAATTCGTGATATTGTTGGTAAAATGGATTTAGATGAAACATTTAGTTCAAGAGATGCAATAAATCAAAAATTAAGAATTTTATTAGACGAAGCTACTGATAAATGGGGTTGTAGGGTTGATAGAGTTGAAATAAAAGATATTAATCCACCTGATGATATAAGAGATGCTATGGAAAAACAAATGAATGCTGAAAGAAATAAAAGAGCTTTAATTCTTCAAGCTGAAGCAGAAAGGCAATCAGCAATTACTATTGCAGAAGGTAAAAAAGAAGCTGCAATATTAGAAGCTGAAGCTGATAAAGAAGCACAAATTAGAAGAGCTGCCGGTGAAGCTGCCGCAATTGAAAAAGTTGCCGCTGCTAAGGCAAAAGAAGTTCAAATGGTATATGATGCAATTAAGCAAGCTGATCCTGATGAGAAATTAGTTCAATTAAAATCTTTAGAAGCTCTAGAAGAAGTTGCAAAAGGTGATGCAAATAAAGTATTTATTCCATTTGAAGCAACAAGTGCTTTAAGTAGTCTAGGTGCACTTAGCGAAGTAGTAAAAGATTCAAAAAAAGATAAAAAAACAAAAGTTGAATAAAAAATACATGGAAAAAATGAGATTCAGTTGAATCTCATTTTTTAATGTTTTTATAAAGAATCCACTAATTCCTCCAATCTGTCTAACTCTTGCTGGAACATTCTTTGTTTATAATCATGTCTCCATTTTGGAGTAGTTGCCCATGGATGACGCTGATTATATAATTCTTCAAAATAATCCCCATACATATTTATTCCTAAATATGACTGAGCGAACATTTCTGCAGGAATTCTACCTTCAACATAATCATTCCAGAATTTGAAATCGGAATAATCGTTGAATTTGAGCACAACCATTACAAAGTATGGTTTTAACTCAATACGATAACCTGGTTGCAATGATAATTCAGCATATTTGTCTGCTAAGATATCAATTGCTTTAGAATCATCTATGAATGCATGGTCATATTCATAGATTTTGCCGTCTTGTGTATTTCTTAAGATAAAATACACTGATGGATAAACATTAATTCGCCATGTAGACTCATCCAATTGATGATATCTAGCATAATTCACTGACTTAAACATCTCCGACATCCGATACTCCGATGTTGTTATTGCAATAGTAGCATCATTGTATGGAAACATGTTAATCCACTCTCCTGGATTATTTACAGGATCATATATTTCAAAATTTCCATCATCCAAATTTTCGCCAGCACACCAATACACTTTATCAGTGTTCTGAGTTAATGTTACAAGCGTCATTTCCGGCAACGAATACTGGATTCTTCCTCTTTCTAGTGTATATGCACTTACAATATTCACTAAAAATAAAGATAGCAAAATTGTTAATGTAATAATCCGTTTCATAAAAAACACTCCTTATAAATTTTTTTCATATAAATATATTATATCACAATATTATGTAAATGTCGAATTGTAAGCATTTATAAATGCACACTAGATACATCTTTTAACAATAACTATTATATATTACCTTGAAATGGCTAACTAATATGCAAAAAAATAGGAATAATGAATAGCACAAAACTCTTAACAAAAATAAGACATTATTCACTATTCATTATTCACTATTAACTATTCATCACAACTTTTAGTTGTAAATAAACTATTCAATTGCGATCGAAAGTCGCAGAAATATTAGTACATTCCATCCATTCCTGCTGCTCCTCCTGCATCATGATGATTACATCCCTTTGGTTCAGGTTTATTTGTAACAACACTTTCTGTTGTTAATACCATAGAAGCTACACTTGCTGCATTTTGTAAAGCAGAACGTGTTACTTTAGTTGGATCTACTATACCTTCTTTTTTCATATCTACATATTTCTCATTTAATGCATCAAATCCAACTCCTACAGGACTCTCTTTTACTTTGTCTAATATTACAGAACCTTCTAATCCGGCATTTGTTGCAATTTGTTTAACTGGCTCTTCTAATGCTTTTAATATAATTTTAACACCTAATTTTTCATCTTCATCAACTTTATCTAATAATTTTTTAACTCTTGGTATTACATTAACATATGCTGTTCCACCACCTGCTACAATACCTTCTTCAACAGCTGCTTTAGTTGCAGATAATGCATCTTCAATTCTTAATTTCTTTTCTTTCATTTCAACTTCAGTTGCAGCTCCAACACCTATTACGGCAACGCCACCAGCTATCTTAGCCAATCTTTCTTGTAAATTTTCTTTATCATATTCACTTGTTGTTTCTTCAATTTGTTTTCTAATTTGTGCTACTCTTGCAGATATTTTAGCTTTATCACCACTACCATCAACTATTATAGTATTTTCTTTTTGAACTTTTATTTGTTTTGCTCTACCTAATTGCTCAATTGTTGTATCTTTTAATTCTAATCCTAAATCACTAGCAATTACTTCACCACCTGTTAATATTGCAATATCCTCTAACATTTCTTTTCTTCTATCTCCGTAACCAGGTGCCTTTACAGCAACAACATTTAATACACCTCTTAATTTATTTAATATTAATGTAGATAATGCTTCACCTTCAATATCATCTGCAATTATTACTAATTTTCCAGATTGTTGCATTAAACTCTCTAATAAAGGTAATATTTCTTGTATATTGCTTATTTTCTTGTCTGTTATTAATATATATGGATTATCAACTATTGCTTCCATTTTTTCTGTATCTGTTACCATATATGGAGAAATATATCCTTTATCAAATTGCATACCTTCAACTACATTTAATTCTGTGTTAGCTGTTTTAGATTCTTCAATTGTTATAACACCATCTTTTGATACTTTTTCCATTGCCTCAGCAATTAAAGAACCAATCTCTTTATTATTTGCAGATATACTTGCAACTCTTGCAATATCTTCTTTTCCATTTACTGGTGAACTAATTTCTTTTAACCCTTCAACTGCCTCGTTAACAGCTTTATCCATACCTCTTTTAATTGCCATTGGATCTCCACCAGCTGCAACATTTTTAACTCCTTCTCTTATCAAAGTTTGAGCTAATAATGTTGCTGTAGTTGTACCATCACCTGCAACATCATTTGTTTTAGTTGATACTTCTTTTACCAATCTTGCACCAACATTTTCATATGGATCTTCTAATTCAATTTCTTTTGCTATTGTAACACCATCATTTGTTATTAATGGTGCACCAAAGCTTTTATCTAATACAACATTTCTTCCTTTTGGTCCTATAGTAACCTTAACTGTATCAGCTAATTTATTAACACCTTCCAAAATAGATTTTCTTGCATCCTCACCAAACTTAATATCTTTTGCCATAATTAATCCCTCCTAAAAAATTTAACACTATTATTCAACAACTGCTAATATATCACTTTGTCTTACTATTAAATACTCTTCTCCTTCATATTTAACTTCTGTACCAGCATATTTATTTACTATAACATGCTCACCTTTTTTTATGTTCATCTTAATTTCTTTTCCATCCACATTTCCACCAGGTCCTACTTCAATTACTTCTGCTACTTGTGGTTTTTCTTTTGAACCAGCAGATAAAATTATTCCGCTTTTAGTAGTTTCCTCACTTTCAATCATTTTTATTAATACACGATCAGCTAATGGTTTTATCATAATTATTCCTCCTTTTAATTTTAGCACTCTATTTCTTTGACTGCTAATAATTTATACCTTATTTATAAAAATGTCAATAGGATTTTTATAAAATTCACAATAAGTTCACAAAAAAATTTTCATAAATCTTAAAAAGAAAAAACAAATGTACTTTTTATGCAGTAACAATTCGTGGGGACCAGCAAGCTTACAGTCTGTTTTACAGACTGTGCGATGCTGGGAGTTACAAATAAAAAATACATTTGTTTTTTCTTTTTAAGACTAATCATATTACAAATATATGATTAATTATATAAAATATGTAAAAAAAATGGATATAACTAAATCAACAATTTAGTTATATCCATTTTTTTATAATAACTCTAATATAGCTACCTCAGCTGCATCTCCTCTTCTTGGACCAGCTTTTACTATTCTTGTATATCCACCAACTCTATCTGCATATTTTGGTGCTATAACATTAAATAATTTAGATGGTATATCTACATTTTTACCTTCAGAATCTTTCACCTTATTAAGATTTCTCATCATTTTTCTTCTTGCATTTAATCTTGAAGGTCTATCTTTTTGTCTTTTCTCAGTTGTTTCTGTTTTTACAACTTTCAAAAATTCATTACCATTTTTGCTTTTCACTAGCTCTGTAACTTTATTTCCATTACCATCTAATTTAGCTTTTACAACTTTAACATCTACCATATCATAATTATCTTTTTCTTTAACTGCTAATGCTATCAAACTATCAGCAATTGCTTTTACTTCTTTAGCTCTTGCTTCTGTTGTAACAATTTTTCCATGTAAAAATAAATCTGTTGTTTGACATTTTAACATAGCTAATCTATGATCTGTTTTTCTACCTAGTTTTCTATTTTTAGCCAACTTATTCACCCTCCTTTTTATAGTTATTCTTCTTCACTTGCAAAATCTAATTCTAATGAATGTAATTTATTTATTACTTCATCTAATGATTTTTTACCTAAATTTCTTACTTTCATCATTTCAGCCTCTGATTTATTAGCTAAATCTTGAACTGTAGATATTCCTGCTCTCTTTAAGCAATTATATGATCTAACTGATAATTCTAATTCTTCTATTGGCATTTCTAAGATTTTTTCTTTCTTAGATTCTTCTTTTTCAACCATTACTTTTGTGTTTTTAGCAGTTTCAGATAAATCTATAAATAATTCTAAATGACCAGTCATAACTTTTGCAGCTAAACTTAAAGCTTCAAATGGCTTTAAACTGCCATCTGTCCATACTTCAATAGTTAATTTATCATAATCAACCATTTGACCAACTCTTGTATTTTCAACTGAATAATTTACTTTTTTAACTGGAGTAAAAATTGAATCTATTGGAAGTACATTTAAAGCTTGATTTGTTTTTTTGTTTTGCTCTGCAGTATTGTAACCTCTACCTTTATCTGTTGTAAGTTCTATTTGCAAATGTCCACCCTCTTCAACAGTTGCAATATGTAAATCTCCATTTAAAATTTCTACAGTTCCATCTGTAATAATATCCTTTGCAGTAACTTCTCCTGGACCTTTAAAATCTATATGCATAACTTTTTCTTCATTTTCTTCAGATTTTAATCTAACACTTTTTAAATTAACAATTATTTCAGGAACATCCTCAACAACATTTGGAATTGTAGAAAATTCATGAAGAACACCTTCAATTTTTATACTAGTTATTGCAGTACCTGGAAGAGATGATAATAAGATTCTTCTTAAAGAATTTCCTATTGTCATTCCATACCCACGCTCTAATGGTTGACATTCAAATTTTGCATAATTATTATCCATATCAACTTTTACGCACTCTATATTTGGTTTTTCGAATTCAATCATTTTTTATCTCCTATTCTAGTAATAAAATATTACTAATTAAAATTCCTATATTTTATTTAGAATATAACTCAACAATTAAGTGTTCTTTAACTGGTATATCTATATCTTCTCTTGACGCTAGTCTTATAACTTTACCACTTAATTTTTCATTATCTTTTTCTAACCAAGCTGGAATTGGTCTTGAACTATTGTTTTCTACATTCTCTTTTATTGTTTTATTATCTTTTCTAATTTCCCTAACTGCTACTACATCTCCTGCTTTTACTAGATATGATGGTATATCCACTTTTTTTCCATTAACTTCAAAATGACCATGGTTAACCAATTGTCTAGCTTGTGCTCTTGAAACACCAAATCCCAATCTATATACAACATTATCTAGTCTACTTTCTAATATTTGTAATAATCTTTCACCTGTAACACCTTTTGTTACTGATGCCATCTCAAAATATTTTCTAAATTGTTTTTCTTGAACACCATAATATGCTTTTGTTTTTTGTTTTTCTCTTAATTGAGTGCCATATTCAGACATCTTTTTTCTTCTTTGTCCATGTTGTCCTGGAGCATAATTTCTTCTAGCTATACTACATTTATCTGTATAACATCTTGAACCTTTTAAGAACAATTTTTGTCCTTCTCTACGGCATACACGACATTGTTCATCTTTATATCTTGACATTTAAAAAATTACACCTCTTTCTAAAAATATATTATACTCTTCTTCTTTTTGGTGGTCTACAACCATTATGTGGAATAGGAGTTACATCTTTTATCATGCTTATTTCTAGACCAGCTGTTTGTAAAGATCTTATAGCAGCTTCACGTCCAGAACCTGGTCCTTTAACATAAACTTCAACTGTTTTTAATCCGTGTTCCATTGCAGCTTTAGCAGCTGTTTCTGCCGCTTGTCCTGCAGCAAATGGAGTACTTTTTCTTGAACCTTTAAATCCTAAACCTCCTGCACTTGCCCATGAAATAACATTACCATTAACATCTGTAATTGTTACGATAGTATTATTAAAACTAGAATGAATATGTGCAGAACCTTTTTCAATGTTCTTTCTATCTCTTCTTCTTGTTATTGTTTTTTTTGTGCCTTTTATAGCCATTATAATATTTCCCTCCTTATACGCAAGAATAAAATATGCTAAAAAACATATTTATCTTTTATTTATAAGTATTTAATTATTTTGCTTTACTTTTACTTACTAATTTTCTAGGTCCTTTTCTTGTTCTAGCATTAGTTTTAGTTCTTTGTCCTCTTACAGGTAAACCTTTTCTATGTCTTAATCCTCTATAACATCCTATTTCAGTAAGTCTTTTAATATTTAAAGCAACTTCTCTTCTTAAATCGCCTTCTACTTTGTAGTCTGCCATTGCTTTTCTTATTTCATTTACTTGTTCATCTGTTAAATCTTTTACCCTTATATCTGGATTTATTCCAGCTTCTGACAATATTTTTTGAGAGCTTGATAATCCTATTCCATATATATATGTTAACCCTATTTCAACTCTCTTTTCTCTAGGTAAATCTACTCCTGCTATACGAGCCATTCTTTTTAGCACCTCCAAAAAATTATTAATTATTACCCTTATATTTTAAATGAAATGTAAATTTATTTAAATTTAGTATTTTAAAACTCCAGGTATATATATAAACACATATTAGAATGTAAGTAAACCTTACACAGCCGCTACTAATATATGTTAATATCACTATCCTTGTCTTTGTTTATGCTTTGGGTTTTCACAAATAACCCTTATAACACCTTTTCTTCTGATTACTTTGCATTTTTCACACATTTTCTTAACTGATGGTCTTACCTTCATTTTTACACCTCCTATATTTGAAAAGTGGAATTATTAATACTAAGCCTTATTTATCTCTCCACACAATACGACCTCTTGAAAGATCATATGGTGAAAGCTCTAATTTTACTTTATCACCTGGAAGAATTTTTATATAATTCATTCTTAATTTTCCAGATATATGAGCCAGTACCTCATGACCATTATCTAATCTTACTTTAAAGTTTGTATTAGGTAATGCTTCTATTACAGTACCTTCAATTTCAATAACATCTTCCTTAGCCAAAATTTTCCCCTCCTCAAAAAGAGTTTTTATACTTCTTACTATCTTAATATAGCTAGTATAGTATATAATAAAATTATCTTATTGTCAATATTTCTGGCTCTTTTTCTGTAATCAAAATTGTATTTTCATAGTGTGCTGACAAACTTCCATCTTCTGAAACAATCGTCCATCCATCTTCTAGTTCTAAAATATTAGGTTTTCCTTCAATTACCATAGGTTCAACAGCCAAAGTCATACCTGGTTCTAAACGTACTCCCCTTCCTGCTTTACCAAAGTTTGGGATACCTGGTTCTTCATGCATATTTCTCCCAATTCCATGTCCTTGAAATTCCCTTAGCACAGAATATCCATTTTTTCTTACAAATTCACCAATAGCATGTGAGATATCTCCTATTCTATTACCAGGAACGGCATATTTTATACCTTCAAAAAAAGCTTGTTCAGTTATATTAACTAATCTTTCTGCTTGTTTTGAAGCCTTCCCTACTATATAAGTTCTAGCAGCATCTCCATGAAATCCATTTTTTAATACAACTAAATCTATACTAACAATATCTCCATCTTTTAAAATAATTTTATTAGATGGGATACCATGTATTACAACATCATTAACTGATATACAGAGTGTTGAAGGAAAATTTGGTATGCCCTTTATTCCACTTGGATAATTTTTTTGTGCTGGTATTCCTCCATTACTCTTAATAAAATTTTCAGCTAATTTATCTAATTCCAGTGTACTTATTCCTGGTCTTATAGCTTTTTTTATTTCTTCATGTGTTAAAAAAGTTAATTTACAAGCTTCTTTCATTAACTCAATTTCTCTTTTAGATTTTATATCAACCATAATATTTCCTTCTTTCTATATTAATCCATATCCTCGATATGAACCATAGTCTGATGAACTATATCATCGATTGAAGTATCTTCTGCAGAATGCACATTCCATAATACTCCTCTTTTATTATAGTATTTTAATAAAGGTCTTGTATTTTCATCATATATTTTTAATCTATCTTTTACAGTATCTTCATTATCATCAGCTCTTTGAATTAAATTTTCACCACATTTATCACAAATCCCCTCAACTTTAGGTATTTTACCATATTTTAAATTATATATCTCACCACATCTTGAATTTAAGCATATTCGTCTATTTACAATTCTATCAATTATTAATTGATCCTCAACATCAATATTCATTGCAATATCTACTTTTAACTCCATATTTTTGAACAGTTTGTCTAAATGTTTCGCTTGCATTAAGGTTCTTGGATATCCATCAAGAATAATACCTTTTTCCAAATTATATTTAACAATTTTATCTTCGAATATTTGCATTGCTAATTTATCTGGTATTAATTTTCCATTATTAATACATTCTTTTATTTCTTCACCCAATTTTGTATTATCCTTTGTTAAAGCTCTAAAAACATCTCCACTAGATAAATGTGTAATTCCTAATTGTACCGCTAATCTTTTACCTATTGTCCCTTTGCCAGCTCCTGGTGCTCCTAGCATTATTATTATCAAATTTAAACAACTCCTTCTTTATAATTTATAATAAGAAAGTTTATTTTTTTAAGATATTATCTTTCAAAAATATTAATTTATATACAATTTCCCATAAATTAATAATAGCGACTAAAAGAAGTCGCTTTTATTAATTTATTAATCTAAAAATCCTTTATAATGTCTCATTACTAATTGAGATTCTAATTGTTGTACAACTTCTAATGCAACACCAACTATAATAAGGATTGATGTACCTCCAAATGCAATATTTAAATCTGTAAATCTTACAAGCATTGGTAGTATTGCAACTATAGCTAAAAATACTGCACCAAACCATGTTAATTTAGTCATTATAGATTTTAAATATTCTGTAGTTGGTTTACCTGCTCTTATACCAGGTATAAATCCACCATTTTTCTTAATATTGCTTGATACCTCTGCAGGATTGAATGTAGCAAAAGTATAGAAAAATGTAAATCCAACAATCAATAACAAATATACTGCTGCATTTGCTATTGAATATCCTATAGGTATACCATTAGATGTAGAAGTTGCTATTGAAAATTTATATACTCCTGCCCAGAAACCAGTTTGTGTTGCAATATCTGGTATAAAAATTTGTATAAACATTGCTGGAAAAGTCATAAAAGCTGATGCAAAAATTATAGGCATAACTCCTGCCATAGCTAATTTTAGTGGTATATGAGTACTTTGACCTCCATACATTTTTCTTCCAACAACTTTTTTAGAATACTGCACTGGTATTCTTCTTTCAGATTGCTGTACAAAAACTACTGCTGCAATTAATATTATTGCTCCAATAATTAAACCTAAAGCTGTGATAAGACCTGTTGTACTAAAGCCTGTTGCTGTAAATATTAATCCATATAAAGTTGTTACAAAAGATGGTAATCCTGCTATTATACCAACAAAGATTAACATAGATATACCATTTCCAACACCCTTAGTTGTTATTTGCTCTCCTAACCACATTAAAAGTGCTGTTCCTGCAACAAGTGAAAATACAAATAATACTCCACTAAAAACTCCTGGGTCTATAAATACCCCACTATCTTTATATGCAATATATATACCAGCAGCTTCAACAGTTGCTAATATTATTGTAAGAATTTTTGTATATTTATTTACTTTTGCTTTTCCATCTTCTCCGTCCCTCTTTCATTAATTTTTCTAATGAAGGAATAATCATACCTAATAGCTGAATAACTATTGATGCTGTAATGTATGGACTAATTGACATTGCAAATATTGAGAATCTTGAAAAAGCACCTCCTGAAATTATATCAATAAGACCTGTTATTCCATTTGCAGATGCTTGCATTTCTTCATTTAATGCAATAGTATCTACTCCTGGTACCGTTATAAAACATCCCAATCTGAAAAATACTATTAAAAGTAATACAAATAATAATTTTTTTCTGACATCTGGATTTTTTACAGCATTTACTATAGTCTTAAACATTAGATCACCTCTGTCTTTCCGCCAAGAGACTCTATTTTATCTTTTGCATTTTTAGTAAATCTATTAGCTTTTACATTTAATTTTTTTTCTAAATTTCCTGTAGCTAATACTACAATTCCATCATTTATTTTAGAAATAATACCTTCTTTTAATAAAGTTTCAGCAGTTACATCTTTCGCTTCTGATTTATTTAACATAGTTAATGTAACTTCTGTATATACTTTTGCATGAATGTTTGTAAATCCTCTTTTTGGTAATCTTCTATATAATGGAGTTTGACCACCTTCAAAACCACGTCTTACTCCACCTCCAGATCTTGCTTTTTGACCTTTATGTCCTTTACCAGAAGTTTTACCTAATCCAGAACCTATACCACGACCAACTCTTTTTCTACTTACTTTTTTAACTGCTGGCTTTAATTCACCTAAGTTCATTTATTTGCACCTCCTATTTAATAATTATAGATTTATTAAATTATTTCTTCTATTTTCTTTCCTCTTTTTCTAGCAACTTCTTCTGCTGTCATCATATTTTGAAGAGCATTTAATGTTGCATACACAACATTTCTAGGATTATTAGTACCTATAACTTTTGTTCTTATATCTCTATATCCAGCTAATTCAAGAACTGGTCTTACGCTTCCTCCTGCAATTAATCCAGTACCTTTTGCAGCAGGTTTTAAAAGAACACTTGCACTTCCAAACTTTCCAACATATTCATGAGGAATAGTTGTATTAACTATAGGAACTGATACTAAATTCTTTTTAGCTTCTTCTATTGCTTTTTTTATAGCATCAGGAACTTCAGATGCTTTACCATTTCCTACACCTACATTACCTCTTTCGTCTCCAACAACTACTAAAGCACTAAATCTAAAAGTTCTACCACCTTTAACAACTTTAGCTACTCTATTAATAGCAACAACTTTCTCCTTTAATTCGAATGTATTCTCTTCCATACTTATTTGTTATACCTCCTCTTTTAAAATTCTAATCCGCCATTTCTTGCAGCTTCTGCTAATTCTTTAACAACACCATGATATATATATCCGCCTCTATCAAATACTATTTTGTTTATATTCTTTGCTTTCGCTCTTTTTGCTATTAATTCACCTAGCTCTTTAGCAGCTTCCTTATTACTATGTTTTACTTTTATTTCTTTATCTAATGTAGAAGCACTAACTAATGTCTTTGCTACTGAATCATCAATAATTTGAACATATAAATTATTATTACTTCTATATACACACAATCTAGGACATTCTGTTGTTCCAGAAATCTTAGTACGAACTCTTTTGTGTCTTCTTGCTCTTTCTAATTTTCTATTAGTTTTTGATATCATCCAATTCACCCCTAACTATCAATTTACTTTATATCATTATTTCTTACCTGCTTTACCTTCTTTACGTCTTATAACTTCTTCAGCATATTTTATACCTTTACCTCTATATACTTCTGGAGGTCTCTTTGTTCTAATAACAGCTGCTGTTTGACCAACCAATTCTTTATCTATACCTTTTACTATTATTTGGTTTGGATTTGGAACCTCAAAAGTAATTCCAGATGGTGCTTCAACTACAACAGGATGTGAATATCCTAAATTTAATACTAGATTATTTCCTTCTTTTTTTGCCCTATATCCTACTCCATTTATTTCTAGTTGTCTAGTATATTCATGTAAAGTACCAATTATCATATTGTTAATTAATGTTCTTGTTAAACCATGTAAAGCTCTATTACTTGGTTCATCATCACATCTTGTTAATACAATACTATTATTTTCTACTTTTAAAGATATATTTTTATGTACATCTCTTTCTAATGTTCCTTTTGGTCCTTTTACAGTAACATGATTATTCTCTATTTTAACATCTACACCTTCTGGAATAGTAATTGGTTTATTACCTATTCTTGACATTTTAATAACTCCTTTCTTCTAAATATAAATTACCATACATATGCTAAAACTTCTCCACCGATACCAGCTTTTCTAGCTTCTTTATCTGTCATAACACCTTTAGATGTTGATACTATTGCAACTCCTAAACCATTTAATACTTTTGGTAATTCATCTTTTGAAGCATATATTCTTAATCCTGGTTTACTTATTCTTTTTAAACCAGCAATAACTCTATTACCCTTTTCATCATATTTCAAAGTTATTCTTATAATACCTTGTACATTATCATCTATTTCTTCGAATGATTTTATATAACCTTCTTTATATAATATATCTGCTATTGCTCTTTTCATATTTGATGCTGGTACATCTACAGTTTTGAACTTTGAACTATTTGCATTTCTTATTCTAGTTAACATATCTGCTATTGGATCAGTAATATTCACTATATTTGCCCTCCTTTTATATTCATTTCTTTATATTTTACCAACTTGCTTTTTTTACTCCTGGTATTTCTCCCTTATGTGCTAATTCTCTAAAACATATACGACAAATTCCAAATTTTCTGATATAAGCATGTGGTCTTCCACAAATTTTACATCTATTATAATGTCTTGTTTTATATTTTGGTTCTCTTTGTTGCTTTACAATCATTGACTTTTTAGCCATCTTTTTTAATTCCTCCTTTTTATTTAAGGTTTTTATATTTCATTTTTATTTTTTAAATGGCATACCTAAAAGAGTAAGTAACTCTTTTGCCTCTTCATCACTATGAGCTGTAGTAACAAATATTATATCCATTCCTCTAATTTTATCTATTTTATCATATTCAATTTCTGGGAATATTAATTGTTCTTTTACTCCCATTGAATAATTTCCTCTTCCATCAAAAGAATTAACAGATACTCCTCTAAAATCTCTTACTCTTGGAAGAGCAACATTAAATAATTTATATGCAAAATCATACATCTTTCCTCTTCTTAATGTAACTTTGCATCCAACATTTGCACCTTCTCTTAATTTAAATGCAGCAATTGATTTTTTTGCCTTTGTTATAACTGGTTTTTGACCTGTTATAATACTTAAATCATTTATTGCATTATCTAAAGATTTTGGATTATCTCTTACATCTCCTAAACCTATATTTATCACTATTTTTTCTAATTTTGGTACCTGCATTACAGATTTATAATTAAACTTTTTCATCAAAGCTGGTATAATTTCTTTTTCATATTGTTCTTTTAATTTTTCCATTATTTTGCCTCCTTTCTATTTTTTTATTTTAGCACCACATTTTTTACAAACACGTACTTTTTCATCTTTATCTATTTCATAACCTATTCTTGTAGGTTTATTACATTTTGGACATACAACACTTAATTTTGCAACATGAATTGGGCATTCAACACTTAGAATACCTCCTTCTTCGCCTTTTTTTCTAGGTTTTACATGTTTTTTTCTTACATTTATTCCTTTTACTATAACTTTTTCTGTTTTCGGAATAACTTGTAATACTTCACCTGTTTTTCCTTTGTCATTTCCATTTATAACTTGTACAGTATCTCCTTTTTTTATTTTCATTTCAGGATTCTCCTCCTTCTTCTATATTTTTTATTTTATAAAACCTCTGGAGCAAGAGAAAGAATTTTCATATAATTTTTTTCTCTTAATTCTCTAGCTACTGGTCCAAATATACGTGTACCTCTTGGATTACCATCATCACGTATAATAACAGCTGCATTTTCATCAAATTTTAAATAAGAACCATCTGCTCTTCTTGTTCCTTTTTTTGTTCTAACTATAACAGCTTTAACAACTTCACCTTTTTTTACAACTCCTCCTGGTGTTGCATCTTTAACAGAAGCAATTATTAAATCACCAATTTGAGCATATTTTCTATGTGAACCACCTAAGCATCTAATACACATAATCTCTTTTGCACCTGTATTATCAGCTACTCTTAATCTTGATTGTTGTTGTACCATTTTGAAATATCCTCCTATCATATAAAATTTATTTTAATTGTGCTTTTTCTACTATTTCTACAATTCTCCATCTTTTATCTTTAGAAAGAGGTCTTGTTTCCATAACTTTAACTCTATCTCCAACTTTACAAGCATTTTCTTCATCATGTGCTTTTAATTTATATGTTCTTTTCATTATTTTTCCATATATTTTATGCTTAACATTGGTTTGAACTGATACAACTACTGTTTTATCCATTTTGTCAGATACTACTGTACCAATCATTACTTTACGAAGTTTTCTTTCTGACATTATATATACTCCTTTCAAAATTATTTATTTGATTCTTCTATTTCTCTTTCTCTTAAAATTGTTTTTACTCTTGCTATATCTTTTTTTACTTGTTTAATTCTCATTGGGTTATCTAATCCATTTGTAGCTAAGCTAAATCTTAATTTAAACAATTCTGATTTTAATTCTGATACCTCTTTTTCTAAATCAGGTGAAGACATTTCTCTTATTTTACTTATCTTCATCATTATCACCACCATTATTTTCAATTTCTTTACTTAGGAATTTACATTTTACAGGTAGTTTGTGCATTGCTAATCTAAGTGCTTCTCTTGCAGTTTCTTCTGGTACTCCTGCTATTTCAAACATAACTCTTCCTGGTTTTACAACAGCTACCCAATATTCTGGAGCTCCTTTACCTTTTCCCATACGAGTTTCTGCTGGTTTTTTTGTAATAGGTTTATCTGGAAATATTTTTATCCAAACCTTTCCTCCTCTTTTTATAAAACGAGTCATAGCAACACGGGCAGACTCTATTTGATTAGAAGTAATAAATCCTGCCTCTAACGCTTGTAATCCATATTCTCCTTCTGAAACAGTATTTCCTCTAAGTGCTTTTCCTCTTACTCTACCTTTTTGCATTTTTCTATACTTACTTCTTTTTGGCATTATTGGCATTATACTTCTCCTCCTTTCTCAGTAATCTTTTTACCACCAAGAACTTCTCCTTTATATATCCATACTTTTACACCGATTTTTCCATATGTAGTATTAGCTTCAGCAAAACCATAATCTATATCAGCTCTTAATGTTTGTAAAGGTATAGTTCCTTCTTTATAGAATTCTGTTCTTGCCATATCAGCTCCACCTAATCTTCCTGAAACGGCTGTTTTTATTCCTAGTGCTCCTGATTTCATTGTTTTTTGCATTGATTGTTTCATTGCTCTTCTAAAAGATATTCTCTTTTCTAATTGTAATGCTATATTCTCAGCAACTAATTGAGCATCTAAATCAATGTTTTTAACTTCAATGATATTTAAATTTACATCTTTATTTATCATTTTTTGCAATTCATTTTTTAATCCTTCAGCTAAGTTTCCACCTTTACCAATTACTAATCCTGGTTTTGCTGTGTAAACATTAACTCTAACGAATTTTGCTGTTCTTTCTATTTCTATTTTTGATATTCCACTTGCATATAATTTCTTTTTAAGAAGTTGACGAATTTTATAATCTTCGATTAAGTAATCACTAAAGTTTTTAGAATCTGCATACCATTTAGAATCCCAATCTTTGATTATACCAACTCTTAATCCATGTGGATGCATTTTTTGTCCCATGCTAAATGTTCCCCCTTACTTTTAATTTTCTCTTTCTCTTAATTTTATTGTTATATGACTTGTTCTTTTTCTTATTCTAACTGCAGAACCTTTTGCAGCAGGTCTTATTCTCTTTAAAGTTGGACCTTGATTTGCAAATATTTCAGCAACATATAATTTATTAGTATTCATATTATGATTATTTTCAGCATTTGCTATAGCTGATTTTAATAATTTTTCTATTATTTCAGAAGATGCCTTAGGTGTAAATTTAACTATTGATAAAGCTTCATTAACATCTTTTCCTCTGATTAAATCTGCAACGATTTTTACTTTTCTACTAGAAATTCTAGCATGATTTAATACAGCTTTTGCTTCTAATTTATTTTCATTAACTTCTTGCACTTATATTCCCTCCTCGCTTTATTGTTTTATTATTTTACTTTAGTTGTTTTTTCTCCTACATGTCCTTTGAAAGTTCTAGTTGGAGCAAATTCTCCCAATTTATGTCCAATCATTTCTTCAGAAATGTATATAGGCACATGTTTTCTTCCATCATGAACAGCTATTGTATGTCCAACCATTTGTGGATATATTGTAGATGCTCTTGACCATGTCTTTAAAACTTCTTTTTTACCAGTTTCATTCATAGCTTCTATTCTTTTTAAAAGCTCTGGTGCAACAAAAGGCTTCTTCTTACTTGATCTTGACATTACTTAATTTCCTCCTTACATAATTATTTTCTTCTCTTAACAATAAATTTATTAGATTGTTTATTCTTCTTTCTAGTTTTATATCCAAGAGCTGGTTTACCCCAAGGAGTTAATGGTCCTGGTCTTCCAACTGGTGCTTTACCTTCACCACCACCATGTGGGTGATCAACAGGGTTCATTACTGATCCTCTTACAGTTGGTCTAATTCCCATATGTCTCTTTCTTCCAGCTTTTCCTAATTTAATATTTTCGTAATCAGCATTTCCTACTGTTCCTATAGTAGCTCTACATTTAGAAAATATTAATCTCATTTCTCCTGAAGGTAATCTTACATGTGCATATCTACCTTCTTTTGCCATTAATTGAGCTTCTTGTCCTGCAGCTCTAACTAATTTTCCACCTTGACCTGGATTTAATTCTATATTATGAATCATTGTACCTACTGGTATATTTTCTATTGGTAAGCAATTACCAACTTTTATATCAGAATTTACACCTGAAACAACTTTATCTCCATCTTTTAATCCTATTGGAGCTAAAATATAAGCTCTCTCTCCGTCTTCATATTCTATTAATGCTATATTTGCACTTCTATTTGGATCATATTCAATACCTATTACATTTGCAAACATATCATCTTTTAAACGTTTAAAATCTATTATTCTGTATTTTTGTCTATTTCCTCCACCTTGATGTCTAACAGTAATTCTACCATATGAATTTCTTCCTGATTTTTTCTTTTTCTTAGCTAAAAGCTTTTTTTCAGGAGTTTTCTTTGTTATTTCTTCAAAAGTAGAACCTGACATATTTCTTGTTGAAGGTGTAATTGGTCTATAATGTTTAATTCCCATTTTATATTTCTCTCCTTTATATTTATTTTCCTAGTTATATCTAGATAATTTTATATTCTATACTCCAGTGAATTCATCAATTCCATCTTTATATTTATTAGATACTTTTACTTCTTTACCACCTTTTGCAAGATATTTTGTATCTTGTGGGTTTGTATCTATAAATACGATAGCTTTTTTCCAACTAGCTGTCATTCCTTGATGATATCCCACTCTTTTCTTTTTACTTTGTACATTGATTGTATTTACTTTTTTTACTTTTACATTAAATAATTTTTCAACCGCATCAGCAATTTGAATCTTTGTAGCTTTTTTTGCTACTTTGAAGGTATACTTTCCTTCTTGTAATAACATATTACTTTTTTCATTAATAATAGGTTTTATTATAATATCTTCTGGCATCATTATGCGTACACCTCCTCTATTTTCTTAACTGTATCTTCAGTTAAAACTAATTTATTATATTTTAATAAATCATATACATTAATTGTATTTATTAAAGATGTTTTTACACCTTGAATATTTCTTGCTGATCTTTGAACAATTTCATTTTTTTCTGGTAAAACAATTAAAGCTTTTCCTTCAACTTTTAAGCCATTTAATGCATTTACCATATTTTTAGTTTTTATTTCATTAAATCCAAATTTATCAACTACAACTAATTGATTTTCTAAAACTTTAGAACTTAATATAGATTTTATTGCTAATCTCTTTTCTTTTTTATTTACTCTATATTTATATGATCTTGGTTTTGGTCCTAAAGCAATACCACCTTTTATCCATTGTGGTGCTCTTATACTTCCTTGTCTTGCTCTACCTGTTCCTTTTTGTCTCCATGGCTTTCTTCCACCGCCACTAACTTCTGCTCTTGTTTTTGTACTTTGAGTTCCTTGTCTTTGATTAGCCAAATAATTTACTAGAACTGTATGTACTATTTTTTCATTTGGTTCTATTCCAAATACTTCTTCTTTTAATTCTAAAGTTTTAACTTTTTTGCCTGTTATATCATATACATCTATTGTAGGCATTTTTTTTCCTCCTTTCCAACTTCCTATTTAACAGCCTTAACTGCATTTTTTATTTTTAATATGCTACCTTTATTTCCTGGTACACTACCTTTTACTAAAATAACATCTTTATCTAAATCTACTTTAACAACTTCTAAATTTTGAATTGTTATTAAATCAACACCCATATGTCCTGGTAATTTTTTACCTTTGAAAACTCTTCCTGGAGTTGATGTTGGTCCCATTGAACCTGGTCTTCTATGATACATAGATCCATGTCCCATTGGTCCTCTATTTTGTCCATGACGTTTTATAACACCTTGAAATCCTTTACCTTTAGATATTCCTTGAATATCAACTTTTTCACCTGCTACAAAAACATCAGCTTTTATTTCACTACCTATTTTTATATCTTCAACAGAATCCATTCTAAACTCTCTTAAGTGTTTTTTTGGTTCTGATTTTATCTTTTTAAATGCTCCTAGTTCTGGTTTGTTTAATTTTTTCTCCTTAACATCACCATATCCTAGTTTTACCGCATTGTATCCATCTTTTTCTACTGTTTTCACTTGTACCACAGTGCATGGTCCTGCCTGTATTACTGTTACAGGAATAACATTACCTTTTTCATCAAAAACTTGTGTCATTCCAATTTTTTTACCTATAATTGCTTTATTCATTTTTTTCCTCCTAACTATTGGCTGATATGCATATCAGCTTGGTTTAATTTTTTTAATTATAGATTAATTTATAATTTTATTTCTATATCAACACCAGCTGGTAAATCTAACTTCATTAGACTATCTACTGTTTTTTGTGTTGGATAAAGGATATCTATAACTCTCTTATGTGTTCTCATCTCAAATTGTTCTCTTGAATCTTTGTCTTTATGAGGTGAACGTAAAATTGTTATAATTTCCTTCTTTGTTGGAAGTGGAATTGGTCCAGATACTTTTGCTCCTGTTTTTTTAGCAGTATCTACTATCTTTTCAGCAGACTGATCTAAAACAACATAATCATATCCTTTTAATCTAATTCTTATTTTGTCACTTCCTACTAAATTGTTTGATGTTGCCATTAATTTCCCTCCTTAAATTAATTTCCGGCAAGTTTTCAACGCACCCTGGTGTTTTATATTTACCAACTTATACACCTAAGCTATTATAAACTTAGGCTAATTGATGCTTCTATCAAACTTTCGCCCGGTCTAAGCCAAGACATACTCCACAGAAGTTCCCTCCGTTAAACGTAGCTACATTCTGCTTCATCGCAAATCCATACGCTTGATTATTATACTATCTTTTACCATATATGTCAATAAAAACAAAAGAAAAAAATCCTAATTTTCTAATTAAATTTAGGACTTTTTATATTTTAATATAAAATATTACTTTCCTATATAATATGTAATAATTCCATCTGATATTTCTTTATTAATTTCTAAGTCAATATCATTTTTATCCATAAATATATTCATACTAGTAAAATTTCTTTCCAAAAAATTTTTCATGTCTAATTTATTATAATTAAAAAGAAATTTATTCTCTTTTTTATATGTTTCTTCAACATGGCAATATGAATGTACAAGTAAATTTAATCCATTATTTTTATATTTATAATCTAAAAAATAAAACCACGGTATACCTATATTTATAGAAGTTTTTAGCCATTCCATTATCTCTGGTATTTGAAATATCTCACGTGGATCCATATTATACTCAGGAAAAAATATATCAATTGTTGTTCTTGAATTAACTAATATTTCTTTATTTATAGATAATCTATTTATCAAATTATTAATACAATCAAATTTTTTATTTAATATTTGAGATTTTGGAATTGCTAATACTTTATTTCCTGAATTTTTAATTAATGAATTTATATTCCAATTAAATTGAATTAATTCTTTAAATTCAACAACTGGTCCAGCGGCTTGAAAAAGTGCATCTTTAAAATTTGTTTGTAATTCATTATTTTTTGGTATTTCTATATACCATTTATTTTGACCTACTGGCATAGTTTTTGATATATCAAATTGAACCCAATTCATTTTATTAAACTCTTCATCCATGATTACTATAAATATAGGAACCTGACTATTTAAATAATAATTTAAATGTTTTTCATTTCCTATAAATTTATATCCATAGGTTGTAGGATTGTTAAAAAACGAATTACCATGTTTTATTTGCACACCTATAAGTTTAGCTGTTACATTATTATTTATTACTAATTCAATATAACCATCTATACCAAAATCGTTTTTCTCTGATATTGGATGATAAATACATTTTAAATATTCATTTACAAAATATTCAAAATATGCTTGTCCTGTAATACCTTTTAAATTATTCAAAGTAATTTTAGGAAACAATATTTTTTCCTCCTCATTCACTAAAATATAAAATTAAATTTTTATTTAAAATATTTTTTTATTTTAATTTTCGTATTATTTTACTAGATAATACCATGATTTAAAGTATATTTCAATAATTGGAAAGGTAATTTTCTATTATTGAAAAAATAATCTGAGCTGATTATATTAAACAACCACTCAGATTATTTTATAGATTACATATTAAATATTTTTTATATTCCTCTTCTTAAATATAATATATGTAGGGATTATCATTAACAATAAATAAATTATTGAAACTATTATAGAAAATCCTAATGACATTCCTTCCATACTAGCTAATCCGCCGAATAAATAAGGACTTAAATCCCAATTCATTGTAACAAAATACTTCATGATTTCTACATTATACTGTATAGCTAATATATTAATTATACTTGGTGACATATATCCTAAAAGAGTTATAGTTATTGCTAACGCACTATTTGTAAATATTGTACTTAAAGCAAATGCTAAAGTTAATAATAATATAAACATTGGTAATTGTGTTAATATTTGTATTATTAAATATGTAAATATGTTAAGTTCTACTAATTGGTTTGTATTAAAATTGTATTGAACAACTGGTGTAGATAAACTATCTAACCCAAATACTATTCCTCCTACAATTAGTTGCATAAATATAAATGCTATTAAAGAAATTCCTAAAATTATCAAAGTTGTTATATATTTAGATAGCAATATTTTTAATCTACTATATGGTTTTACTAGTAATAATTTTATTGTTCCTTTATTAAACTCTTCACTCACTATTGTACCTGCTATCATAACAATTACAACTATAATAAAAATACCATATTCATTAAAGAAATTTTCTAGCATACCTTTTGTATCTGTTTTGTATAAATCTATATTATTTTCTATTATATATCTACTTATTTCTTTATTTTCTAATGACTCGTTGTAAGCTAATTTTTCTTGGTAATTCATTTCTTCTGAATTGCTTTGTAATTCTATAATGTTTTTTGAACTACTTTCATAATCTCTTAAAGCACTATTTAAATAATCTGAGCCATATTTAATCTCTTTATCAATTCTATATTGTGCTATTTCTCTATCTATCTTTGCATTCTCTATTGCGGAATCAATATCTTGTAATACTTTTTTGTCATCTGTATTTCTCTTTTGTTCTTCTAAATCATTTAACTGTTTTTCTGCTTGCTCTAGCTCTATATTAGCAAAGTATTTCCAATCATCATTATCTAACTTTTCAATAATTTTATTTATTTCATTTTCAATTTCCTTAACTTTATTTTCATCTTTTTCAATTCCATATATATATGTATTTTTTTCATTTATTAATGAATATACATTTTCTTGTATAAATTGATACTGCCATGATGTATTATCATATTTATTTATTAATTCATATGTATCTAAATCTGTTTTCAATTCTATATATAACCCTGTATCAGATGATTTATTAGGATCTAATTGAGCTAATTCCTTTTTTACATACTCATTTATATAATTTTCACTATAATAACTATATCCACTTGAAGAATCAGAATTATATTTAGCTATGCAGTTTATAAGAATTGTAAAAGCTAGTACTATAATCATAATTATATAAATTGATTTCTTTTTGAAAATTTTAATTAATTCATTTTTTATTAAACTACTCAATTACATTACCTCCTGTCATTTCGAAAAATGCATCTTCTAATGTCTGTTCCTCTTCTTTTATACCATATAACTTAACATTATTTTGAACTAATTTTTCTACTAAACTAGGTATTTCTTCCTTTACTATACCAATCTTAAAATGATTCTTATCCAATATATTGGTATTTTCAAATAATTTTTTAATATTTTCTGTATTATCAATTTCTATAATATATTGCTTATTCTTGTGCATATTCTTAATTTCATCTATACTACTAGTTTTTATAATCTCTCCATTTTTTATTATACAAACTTTATTGCATAAATTATCTAATTCAGCTAAATTATGGCTAGATACTAAAATACCCATTTTTTTGTTATTAGCTAAATCAATTAATAAATCCCTCATCTCTTTTATTCCTTCAGGATCTAATCCATTTGTTGGTTCATCTAGAATTAATAAATTAGGTTTATGCAAAATCGCTTGAGCAATTCCTAATCTTTGTCTCATACCCAAAGAATATTTAGAAACTTTATCGTTTATCCTATTTTCTAATTTTACTAACTTTACAACTTCATCAATTCTTTTTTCGTCTACGCCTTTATAAAGATTAGAAACTAATTTTAAATTATCATATCCTGATAAATACATATATAAATCTGGATTTTCTACAATTGCTCCTACTCTTTCAATCGCCTTTGTAAATTGATTTTCTACATCAAATCCATTTATTTTTACGCTACCTTGTGTAATCCCTTGTAAACCTAAAATTAATTTTATTGTTGTAGTTTTACCAGCTCCGATTTGGACCTATAAAACCTAATATATCACCTTCATTTATTTCAAATGATACATTTTTTAATATTTGTTTTTTACCAAAACTTTTATTTATACTTTCACACTTTAATATATTATTTGGCATATTTTCCCCTCCCTGCTTTACATTTTATCATAGATATATTAAATATATTATTTATATTTCCTTAATGTTTTATGAAAAATATATTAACAATATATAGGAATTTTTAATATATTTTTACGTAAAAAAATTATTTGACAGGACAAAAAAATATGCTACTATATATATACTCAAATTTGACATAACTCATTATATAAATCAAGTAATTTTTGAAATTTTTATAATTATCTTTATTCTATTATTTCATATCCAGCCATTTTATATCCCTTTATTCTTCTATTATACATTTTTTCTAATACTTTCATATTGTCCAAATAATCATAAACAATTACTCTTTCTTTATCTTCATGTTCTCTATGTAGTCTTCCTACATATTGAATAATTCTTCCTTTCCATGAAACTGGCATTGTTAAAAATAGTGTATCTAATCTGGTATCATCAAAACCTTCTCCTATAGAACTACTTGTTGCTAGGATTATTCTAGGTTTGTTATTTTCATCCGCTTCTTTTATTATATCTTGAATTTCTTTAGTTTTCTTTTTTCCCATATTACCTTTATATATAACTACTGGCACATTAAGTACTTTTAATTGTTCTTTTAAAATATTTAAATGTTCCACTCTTTCCGTTAAAACTATTGGTATCCTTCCTTCTAAAACACATTTATTTATATCTTCAATTATCAAACTGTTTCTAAAAACATTATGGCACATATCATTGAGTATTTCTGATATTTGCATTTTTTCTTTTTCTTCGGCTGGGATATACTTGTAATTGGTTTTCTTAACAATTACAGTATGTTCCATCTCTTTATTTTGTTTTAATTCTTTGTTTGAAACTCTAACCCTTATATCTCCACATTGCATGTATATAATTTTATGCCATCCATCTTTTCTTGTTGGAGTTGCTGTTAATCCATATACATACTTACTCTTTATAGCTTTCAATACTTTTTCAAAGCTAAAAGCAGCTACATGATGACATTCATCAACAATAACTAATCCGTAATTCTTTACAATTTCTTCTATATTGTCCTTTTTAAATAAAGATTGAAAACTTGCTACATCTAATTTTCCATTTAGATTTTCTTTGCTTGCTCCACTTTGTCCTATTTCTTTTTTGTTAAAAAAAAAAAAAAAAGCTAATCTTTCTTTCCATTGTTCAAGTAAATTATTTCTATTTACTATTACCAATGTATTTGTTTTTA
>CALXBW010000003.1 GCA_944386645.1 uncultured Clostridia bacterium
TTTCTTCAAACATAGATATTTTCCTTTCCTTTGTGTTCTTATCAATTCACATTTTAAAGGATTATCTATGTTTTTTCAATATTTTTTAGATAAAATTTATGTAGGCATTTTTTTATTTTTTGCCTACATTAATTTTACACTAACTTTAAATAAATTCTATTATTAATAATATACATTCTTTTTCTCTCAAAAAAATAATATGGCAATCGCCATATTATTTTTTTGAATAATCAACAATTATATTTTTTCTCCTGAAATCCATCCCATTTTCCCACATCGTCCACAATCTATAGTTCCTTTTGCAGAACATTGTGAACATTCAGTATAATCAACAGTTATTTCATAAAAATCAATTTTTGAAACTTTATCAAAATCTCCTTCTTCAATTTTAGGACCAATATATTTAATATAATATAAAATATCATTTTCTCCAATCATTATATGAATATTGTTTTTATATAGATGTACTTCAAATAAATTTTCAATAAGATGTGAGGTAAAATTATTTTTTACTAAAGGTATAACTTCACATATAGGGATATCCTCTTTCTCTATTTTTTTGCACCGAATCATACTCATTTTTGAAAGATACACCATTGTTAAGTCAAATTGATCAGTTAAATATTTCATAATTGTTGTCCTCCCTTTATTGCAATAATTTAATATTTAAAATTATATCATATTTCTCGAATAATATAAATATATCAATTAAATAATTTTATTACAATTATTTTCACTTATAATTAACACCTATCTTATTTTTATACAAATTTAATATTAGTCAAAAAAATCATTATACTAACGTACAATGATTTTTTACTTTTTATTTCTCAACTTTTTTATCTTCAATTAATTTCTTCTTATCTCCCACTTTTGCTTTAACTGCTCCAATCACTGCAGGTAATAGAGATATTAAAATAATTGCAATAATTACTATAGAAAAATTATCTTTTACAAAAGGTATATTTCCAAAGAAAAATCCTGCTATACAAAATAATAATACCCATAATGCAGCACCAATCACATTATATGATAAAAATTTTAAATAATGCATTTTACCTATACCTGCAACAAATGGTGCAAAAGTTCTGATAATTGGTACAAATCTCGCAATAATTATTGATTTTCCACCATGTCTCTCAAAGAAATGACTTGTCTTTTCTATATATTCTTTTTTTATAAATCTATTATTCCAATTTATTAATTTATTTCCAAAAGCCTTACCTATATGATAATTTACAGTATCTCCTATTACAGCTGCAAAAAATACTACAAAAAATAATATAAAAATATTTAAGCTACCATTCGCAGATAAAGCAGCTCCTGCAAAAATTAAAGAATCTCCTGGTAAGAATGGCATTATAACAACGCCTGTCTCTACAAATATTATCAAAAATAAAAATAAATAAGTTTCTGTTCCATATGTCGATACTAATTCTACTAGATGATCATCAATATGTAATATAAAATCAATCAATGTTCTTATTATTTCCAATTTTATTACCTCCATTTTTTGTTCCTGCTAATTATACTATTAAAACATCATATTTGTAAATAAATTTTGTAAAGAAAATTTATTTACAACAAAAGTAACTATAACAAAATCTCTCATATGTATAAAATTACTTCTTAATTTTTATACATATATAAGAAACTTTTCATTATTTAAATACAACAAAAAGGGTATAATTAAATACCCTTTTATATAAGTTATATTTCTCTTTCAAATGCTCCTTTACCAAAAATACATGGTTTTATACATTTCCATCCAAATGTACATCTTGGTCCATTAGTATCATATTTTTTTAAATTAAAATAAACTGCATAATTATAATCTTCTACACCTTTAATATATTTTTTTAAAGTTTTTCTAGTTTGTTCCATAATTTCTAGCTGTGCTGTTCCACACAATCTTTCTTCACATTTGCCAATAAAATTATCACAATTTCCTCTTTCGTTAACCATAACCAGCTTACCCTGAGGATAATCAATGCTACTCATATCTTTTAACCATTCTTCTTCTAAGACTGTATTTCTTATAATTTTAGGAACGTAAAATTTGCTTTGTTCATAAAATTGGATTTCATAGTTAATAGTTCTATGTCTTTGTGCCTGTGCTAATTGTGAAAAACTAGCCCAATAATTAGTTGAATAATTTTCTCCCCATTCCTCTTTTCTACCTCTTATTGCAAATAAAGATAATCTGCGATTCCTATTTATAGTATTTAAATTTACTTCTAAATACCTATCAAATAAACTGATAAATTCTTTTAATACATTTTTTACTTTTATATAAAAATCACTTTCTATATAATTTTCAATAAATTCTTTACACCAGTATACTAAATAATTTAACTGTCTATATTCTACAGTATATAGCATTGATGTAACAGGAGTAAACACACTTATAAGATATCTAGCATTTTCCATTGATAACTTTTCTTTTAAATTATCTTTAAAATTTGGATACTTTAACTTTATAACTTCAAAAAATAATTTTATCCATTTCTCATACAACTCTTTTTCTTTTCCCACAATAGCCATCTTAGTATATCTAGCTGATTTTTCCGAAGTATTAAATATTTTTTCATTATTTAATATCATTGCTAAAATTTTAGGAATATTATCAAAATAAATATTTAAATAAAAATGGCCATAAACACTATGATGACCAGAAGATAATGTATTTTGTATTCTTCTTAAAGTTTTCTCCTCATCCTCATTTAGTATTGTATCTAAATTATCATTCATATAGCATATTGCAGCTGCATGTCCGCCTAATTTTAAAATTTCCTCCTTATTTGGAACATAGTTAATTTTTGTAGAACCCAAGATCCGCATTTTCATAATATTTCTCTCCTTAATTAAAATAGAAAAATTAGTATAAAAAACAATGAAATAATTATAGCATTTAAATTTACATAACACAATACAATTTTAAAAAATTATTATCTAAACTATTTATAACCAAATTTAGTTTATGATAAAAATTTATCTAAATATTTACAATTATGAATCATATTTTTATAAATTTTGGATATATTTATTTTATAATTATTTTTGGAGGTAAACATATGAATAAAGAAAGAATCTATGAAATTATGAAAAATAAAGAAATTTATGATGTATTTTATAATGAACGTCCAATATGGATACAAAGTATACAAGATGATATTGCAAAAATAGGGTTTATGGATAGTACTGAAATAAAAGATGTATATATTGAAGATTTATATGAAAAAAATTTATATAATAAAAATAATTAATATTTAAATAATATAAATAAAAAATATGGTATAAGTTTTCAACTCTTATATCATATTTTTTGTTCATATCATATATTTCATTTTAAAAATATTTATTTACTTATTGATAGTTCATTTTAAAAATTTGTACCTCTTCTTTTATTATTCAACTTTTCCAAATAAATTTAAAGGCCAAATTCTTATCCAAACTTTACTTTCTATTTTCTCAATCGGAATACATCCAAAAGTTCTACAATCTAAACTATTCTCTCTGTTATCCCCCATTAGAAATACTGTACCTTCTGGTACTATAAAGTCATCAAGATTACCTGTAGTTTCTACATTCTCTTGAAGATATGGTTCATCTAAAATTTCTCCATTTATATATACCTTTCCATATTTTATTTCTACATGTTCACCTGGCAAAGCTATAACACGTTTTATAAAACTAGTTTTTGTATTTTCTATTACATAATAAAAGAAACTATCGATTAATCCACTTGGTTTATATTCAAATTCAGCTATAGGATTTTCATTATTAACTTTACTTGAAGATGGTTGTAAATTGCTAGGCTCTTCAAAAGTTACTATCTCTCCTCTTTTTAAATCTGAATGAAATGTTCTTGCTAGTCTATTTAATAGCAATCTTTGGTTTTCTACCAAAGTAGGATTCATTGATACACTCTTAACTATAGTAGGTGTTGCTATAAAATATTTTACTAATAAAGCAAGTACAATAGCAGTAATAATACATGCTATCCATTCCAATGCATTTTTTAGTTTATCATTCATTTGCAATAATACACACTTCTTTCATAAAAAATTCTTTTATTAGTATATCAATTTACTATTATATATTCAAGTATAAATTCAAAAATAATCATTTAAATCTAACTCATTTATAAAAACTTTTCTTTTTGAGAAAAATTAAAGCCTTATATTCACAGCAAATCCACCAATATAGTAGATTGCGTTCATATAAGGGATTTTTGGCTGGGGTAGTAGGATTCGAACCTACGCATCGATGGGTCAGAGCCATCTGCCTTACCGCTTGGCTACACCCCAATATAGTTAGGACGCTTTGTGCGTCCTATTAATTTATCTATTCAATCCACTTCTTCCAGCAAATATAGCACTATCCTCTAATTCATCTTCTATATTTAATAATCTATTATATTTTGCAACTCTATCAGTTCTACATGGTGCACCAGTTTTTATTTGTCCTGCATTTGTTGCAACAGCAACATCAGCTAAAGTTGTATCTTCTGTTTCTCCTGATCTATGTGAAACAACTGCTGTATAACCATTTTTCTTAGCTAATTCTATTGCATCTAATGTTTCTGTTAAAGTTCCTATTTGATTTAATTTTATTAAAATGCTATTTGTTGTTTTATTATCTATTCCCTTTTGTAATCTTTTTATATTAGTTACAAATAAATCATCACCAACTAATTGAATTCTAGAGCCTAACCTATCAGTTAATTTTTTCCATCCATCCCAGTCTTCTTCTGCTAATCCATCTTCAACAGAAATTATTGGATATTTATTAACTAAATCTTCAATATAATCAATCATTTCATCAACATTTTTTGTTTCATTAGTTTTCCAGAAATAATATAATCCTTCTTTTCCTTCTTTTTTAGCTGCATCATACATTTCTGTAGCTGCCATATCTAATGCTAAAAATACATCTTCACCTGGTTTATATCCAGCTTTTTCTATAGCTTCAACAATTAATTTTAATGCTTCTTCATCACTAGATAAATTTGGAGCAAATCCTCCTTCATCTCCTACACCTGTTGCTAACCCTTTTTCCTTTAATACTTTCTTTAAAGTATGATAAATTTCAACACTCATCCTTAAACATTCTGAAAATGATTTTGCACCTACTGGCATTATCATAAATTCTTGAATATTTACAGTATTATCTGCATGTTTACCACCATTTAATATATTCATCATTGGAGTTGGTAGTACTTTTGCATTTGAACCACCAATATAATTATACACTGACATTCCTAAAGAATTTGCAGCAGCTTTACATACAGCAAGAGAAACTCCAAGTGTAGCATTAGCTCCTAATTTTCCTTTATTTTCTGTTCCATCTATTTCAATTAACTTATGATCTATTTTTATTTGATCATAAACATTCATTCCTTCTATTTCTTTAGCTATTTTTTTATTTACATTTTCAACTGCTTTTGTAACACCTTTTCCCATATATCTGTCCTTATCTCCATCACGTAATTCTACAGCTTCAAAACTTCCTGTTGAAGCTCCTGATGGAACTAGGGCAACTCCAGAAAACCCTCCTTCTGTTACAACTTCTACCTGTACTGTTGGATTTCCTCTTGAATCTAACACCTCTAAAGCTCTTACACTTTCAATTCCCAAATAATCTTTCATTTTTTACCTCCAAAAAATATATATTAACAATAATAATATTATTGTTGCTTTTTTATTATTAATCTCTAGAATCTATACTAGCTAATATTTGATTATTAACTTTTTTCTTTCGTTCTTCAAGTTTCTTTATAACATTTTGTTCTAGTGGATTATCAGGCTTATCATAATCTAATATATTTTTATGTATAGGTTTTTTATACATTGTTTCAATATATTTTTCTTCTTTATCATTATTAAGTTTATTATCACTTAAATATCTTTGTATAACAGCCCTTTCTTTTCTATTTAATGCTGCTGTATCTATTCCCAGATACTTATACTTCCAAATTACTTTTCTATCATCATTAGAATAATTCCAATCATCAATAGAATCATAGTTATAATCTACAGTAAAATTATCATCTTTAATAGAAATTGTCAAACTAGTCCATATTCTTTGATTATTTTTTATGTACTCTTCTCTTAATTTTTGTATAGAATTATATAAATCTTTAACTAGTTTCATATATATATCTTCATCAATATTAAATTTACCTGGAATTTCATAAACATTTACTGGTCTCTTCTTTAAAATTCCTTTTGGAAAATAATAAAAAAACATTTCTCCAATTGGTATTTTATATACTTTTTCTGTTATAGAAGCATATAAATAAACACTACTCCATTTTTCCGGAATCATATAATATATGCTTGTTTGAATTTCTTTATATAACTTTTTAAGCTTTGGAGTATCCAGCATGTTACTCCCCCTTTCAATTATTATAATGAATTCTGTTCTATTAAAGATTCTCCAGTCATTTCTTTAGGTTTTTCTAACCCCATTATATCTAACATAGTAGGTGCTAAATCTGATAATCTACCTTTTTTCAAACTTATATTTTCCATACCTAATATAACTAATGGTACATCATTTGTTGTATGTGCTGTATGAGGATCTCCTGTAACATAATCGATCATTTGTTCAGCATTTCCATGATCTGCTGTAATTAATAAAACACCTTTGTGTTTTTGAACAGCTTCTACAACTCTACCTATGCATTCATCTAAAACTTCTAATGCTTTTATTGTAGCTTCTAAATTTCCAGTATGACCCACCATATCCGGATTAGCATAATTTAAAATTATAGAATCATAATTTTCAGAATTTATTGCTTCAACTACTTTATCTGTTACTTGCTTAGCACTCATTTCAGGCATTAAATCATATGTTTCTACCTTTGGAGAAGGTATTAATATTCTATCTTCATTTTTATATTGCTTTTCTTCTCCACCATTAAAGAAAAAAGTAACGTGTGCATATTTTTCTGTTTCTGCAATTCTTAACTGTTTTAAACCCTTTTTACTTATATATTGTCCAAAAGTATTATTAATAACACTTGGTTCAAATGCAACATGAACATTTGGCAATGTGGCATCATACTGTGTTAAGCATACAAAATATAAATTTAAATTTTCTGTTTCAAATTCGTTAAATTTATCATCTACTAAAGTCCTTGTTATTTCTCTTGCTCTATCTGGTCTAAAATTAAAAAATATCACAGAATCATTATTTGATATTTTAGCAATAGGTTCTGTTCCATTGTAAATTACTGTTGGTTTAACAAATTCATCAAATATTTCTTTTTGATAAGACTCTTCTATTGCTTTTATAGCTGAGTTAGATTTTTCTCCTATTCCTCTTACCATAGCATCATAAGATTCTTTTATTCTTTCCCATCTCTTGTCTCTATCCATACTATAAAATCTTCCACTTATAGTAGCAATTTTCCCGACACCTTTTTCAGCCATTTTCTTTTCTAATTCAGTTATATAAGTTTCTGCAGAAGATGGAGGTGTATCCCTTCCATCTAAAAAACAATGTACATAAACATTTTCAAAATCTTTTCTTTTTGCAAGTTCCAATATTGCATATAAATGTCTAATATGACTATGTACACCACCATCAGATAATAAACCCATAACATGTAAATTACTTTTATTTTTTATGCAATTATCAATTGCTTTATTTAATTCACTATTACTAAAGAAATCACCTTCTTCAATAGATTTTGTAATTCTTGTAAAGTCTTGATATATTATTCTTCCTGCACCAATATTAGTATGACCTACTTCAGAATTTCCCATTTGTCCTTCTGGTAATCCAACATCTAATCCACTTGTTGATATTGTTGTATTTGGATTTTGTCTTATTATTTTATTCCAATTTGGCATATTGGCTAATTTAACAGCATTTGATTTCTCATTTTCATTTATACCAAAACCATCTAAAATCATTAGCATAGTAAGTTTTTTATCCATATTACATATCCCTTCTTAATTTTATGTTTATTTGTAATTTGCTATTTTGCTAAATTCTTCTGCATTAAGACTTGCTCCACCTACTAATCCTCCATCTATATCACTCATTGAAAATAATTCATGAGAATTAGTTGATTTTACACTTCCACCATATTGAATTATAACTCTTTGTGCAACATTTTGTCCATATATTTTAGAAATTTCTTCTCTAATCGCTTTTATTGTATTATTAGCATCTTCACTTGTTGCCGTTTTTCCTGTACCAATAGCCCAAATTGGCTCATATGCAATTATCACATCATCCATCATTTTTTTATCTAAATCTTTTAATGCAAACTGTATTTGTGCTTTTATTATTTCAACTGCTTTCCCATCTTCTCTTTGCTCTAAAGTTTCACCTATGCATACAATAGGTTTTAATCCGTATTTTAATGCTGATTTTATCTTTTTATTCACTATTTCATCTGTTTCTCCAAAATATGCTCTTCTTTCTGAATGACCTATAATAACATATTCAACACCAATAGATTTAAGCATATTTCCAGATACCTCTCCAGTAAATGCTCCTTTTTCTTCCCAATGCATATTCTGTGCTCCAATTTTTATATTTGTTCCCTGTACATGTAATAATGCATAAAACAAATCTATAAAAGGTACACAAAGTATAATTTCATTTTCAGAATTCTTTACTAATTTACTAAACTCATCAATAAAATTAATTGTTTCATTTGGAAGCATATTCATTTTCCAATTTCCCGCTATAACTTTTTTTCTCATTTTATTATCCTTTCTTATTTATTTTCTAAACATTCTATTCCTGGTAAAGCTTTTCCTTCAAGTAGTTGTAAAGAAGCTCCTCCCCCTGTTGAAACATGTGACATTTTATCAGATAATCCTGCTTTTTCAATAGCAGCTGCAGAATCTCCTCCTCCAATTATTGTAGTTGCATCTACTTCTGATAATATTTTTGCTATAGAATTTGTTCCCACTGCAAATTTATCAAATTCGAACAATCCTACAGGCCCATTCCATATTACAGTTTTTGCTTTTTTTATTTCTTCACCAAATAGCTCTATAGATTTTGGTCCTATGTCAAACCCTTCCCAATCATTTGGAATTTCTGTTGATTTGACAACTTTACTTTCTGTATCCCTTTTAAACTCTTTTCCTATAACAGTATCAACTGGTAATATCAATTTAACATTTTTTTCTTTTGCTTTTTCCATTAACTTTATAGCTAAATCTAATTTATCAGCTTCACACATTGAATTACCTATATTATAACCTTGTGCTTTAAAAAATGTATATGCCATTCCTCCTCCAATAATTAATGTATCTACTTTTTCTAATAAAGCATCTATTACACCAATTTTATCAGATACTTTAGCACCACCTAAAATCGCAACAAATGGTCTTTCTGGATTTTTTAAAGCATTACTCATAAAGTTAATTTCCTTTTCAACTAAAAATCCTGCTACAGATGGCAAAAAGTCAGCAACGCCTGCTGTAGATGCATGTGCTCTATGTGTTGTACCAAAAGCATCATTTACATATATATCTGCTAAACTAGCTAATTGTTTAGCGAATTCTGGATCATTTTTTTCTTCTCCTTTTTCAAACCTAACATTTTCTAATAGGACGATATCTCCATCTTTCATATTTTGTACTAATTTTTTAGAACATTCACCTACAACATCATCTGACAATTTAACTTCTCTTCCTAATAGCTTTTCCAATTCTTTAGCAACTGGACTTAATGAAAATTGTTTTTTGAACTCTCCTTTTGGTCTACCTAAATGTGAACATAAAATAATTTTTGCATTATTATCTATTAAATATTTTATTGTATCTAATGCAGCAACAATTCTTCTATTATCAGTTATATTTCCATATTCATCTTGTGGTACATTAAAATCACATCTAAGTAATACTCTTTTTCCGTTCACATCAATATCCTTTACAGTTTTTTTATTCATTATAATTCAACTCCCTTATTAGTCTTATATTTTCTATTAACATAAATTATGAAAATAATCAAATCTCGCAGCTTTAGAAATTCTCTACAATTTTTTATTTTACCATTTTATTTAAGTTCTTTTAGAAAATTAAAATTTGCCAACATAAAAAATTACTTTGTAATTTTTCTTTACAATATATTTTTTAAATTATATATAATTCATTTCCTATAATGGAAAAAAGTCCTAATTAGATAAGGGTATTTTTATAAAATTCCATATTTATATATATTTATGGACAATTATATTACCTAAACCTACTAGGACATTTTTACTATTTCTTGTCTACTCCAGCTATATATATTGCTAAATCAACTAATTTATGTGAATAACCCCATTCATTATCATACCAAGCTACTAATTTTACAAATTTATCTGTTAAAGCAATTCCTGCTTTACTATCAAATATAGAAGTATGTTCATCATTTAAGAAATCTGAAGAAACAACTTCATCTTCTACATATTCAACAATACCTTTCAATTCATTCTCAGATGCTTTTTTTACTGCAGCACATATTTCTTCATATGTTGCTGATTTTTCAAGATTACATGTTAAATCTACAACAGATACATCTAAAGTTGGAACTCTAAATGCCATTCCTGTTAATTTTCCATTTAATTCAGGTATAACTTTTCCAACAGCTTTTGCAGCACCTGTTGATGATGGTATAATATTTCCTGCAGCAGCTCTTCCACCTCTCCAATCTTTCTTTGATGCTCCATCAACTGTTTTTTGTGTTGCAGTTGTTGAATGAACAGTTGTCATTAATCCATCTTTTATTCCAAAATTATCATTTATTATTTTAGCAAGTGGTGCTAAACAATTTGTTGTACAAGAAGCATTTGATATAATATTCATATCTGTTGTATATTTATCATTATTAACTCCCATTACAAACATTGGTGCATCTTTTGATGGAGCACTTATTATAACTTTTTTAGCACCTGCTTCTAAATGTGCTTTTGCCTTGTCCATAGTTGTAAAAGCTCCAGAACATTCTAAAACATATTCAACTCCATCATTTCCCCAAGGTATATTTTTGGGATCCATTTCATTATACACTTTTATTTCTTTTCCATTAACTACTAATCTACCATCTTTAGCACTTACTTCTCCTTTAAATCTGCCATGCATTGTATCATATTTTACCATATAAGCCATATAATCAGTAGCTATAAAAGGATCATTTATTGCAACTACCTCTATCTCATTTTTTTCTAATGCAGCTTGAAAAGCTAAATTTCCAATTCTTCCAAATCCATTAATTCCTATTTTTATTGACATATCGTCCTCCATTTCTGATACATTATTGTATCTAAAAAACATTAAGTCTTTTCAGACATTTCAATTTTACATCAAATTATTACATAATTCAAGTATTAATTCATTTTTATTACCAACAATATACTGATTGGTTACGTTAAGTAAAATCATATAATTAAATATACTTTTATTATTATGTACATGTTTTAAATAATTATTTTAATAATTTATATTTAACAAAAAAAATAGATTATAAACAATGTAAAAAAACACATCATTATAATCCATCTATTTTTTTATTTTTTTCTGAAGCTTACTTCTTGAAATAAAAAGTCATGCAATTTTTTAAATGTAATTTCTTGGTTTAATACTTCATTCATTCTATTTTCAAATTCTTGTTGTTTTGGTGTTAATTCTACAGTTATCTCTTGAAATAAAAATGCTTTAAATTTTGACCATGGTGTTTGTTTTGCTGGTAAATCGCTCTTATTTGCAAATTTATTTTCTACTAACTCATTACCACTTTCAATTGTTCCTTGTTTTTCATATATATTATTTCCCATTACCGTTCCTCCTTTGTAACAACTTCTTTTATACACTCTTTATAAATAATTTATACTATATAAATTATATTTTTTCAATAGTTTTTATATTTTTTATTATTACATTTTCGTTACAAATTCATTACACTCGTCTTTTATATAATCATTCCTATTAATTCATTATTTTCTCTTTTATTTATTTTTACATTACAAATTTTGTTTTTTAATATATCATCCTTATTTACTGCAACTTTTATATAATTTGTTGTATGCCCCCAAATATAATTGCCATCTATTTTTTCAAATAATACTTTTACTGTTTTTCCGATAAACTGTTCTATATACTTTATCTCATTAATATTTGATAATTCAATTATTCTTTTACTTCTCTCTTCTTTTACTTTTGGATTTATTTGATCATTCATAGCTGCAGCTTTTGTACCTATTCTTGGTGAATACTTAAAAACATGCATTTTAGAAAAATTAATTTTACTCAAGTTATTATATGTTTCTTCAAATTCTTGATTAGTTTCACCTGGAAAACCTACTATAACATCTGTAGTTAAAGCAACATCATTATTATATCCTTTTCTAAGTAAGTCTATGCATTTATAAAATTCTTCTATTGTATATCTTCTATTCATTCTTTTTAAAGTATCATTACATGCACTTTGTAATGATAAATGAAAATGATTACATACTTTTTTCAATTTAATAACTCTATCTACAAAATTTCTATTAATTATGGTAGGTTCAATTGATCCAAGCCTTATTCTTTTTATACCATCTATTTCATTTATTTTTTCTAATACATCAATTAAACTAATTTCATTATTTAAATCTTTTCCGTATGATGCTATATGAATACCCGTTATAACAACTTCCTTAATGCCACTATCAGATATTCTTTTTATTTCATTTACTATACTTGAAATGTCCCTACTTCTAACTCTACCTCTAGCATATGGTATTATGCAATATGAGCAAAATCTATCACACCCATCTTCAATCTTTACTACAGCTCTTGTTTTATCAGTAAAAGTTACATTCCCAAAATCAATATATTTTTTTTGTTTCATAACATTAGATATTTTCTCTAATTTTACACTATTATCTTTTATATATTTTTCTATATAATAAACTATATCATTTTTTTCGTTTGTTCCCAATATCAAATCTATCTCTTCAATTTTTTCTAATTCATTTTTTCCAATTTGTGCATAACATCCAACAGCTACTACTACAGAATTTTTATTTTCATTTTTTGCCTTCCTTATCATTTGTCTAGATTTCTTATCTGAAACACTTGTCACAGTACAAGTATTTATTATATATATATTAGCACATTCAGAAAAGTCTACTACTTCGTATCCTGATTCTATAAATTTCTGTATCATTGCATTTGTCTCATATTGATTAACTTTACACCCGAAGTGTATAAAAAGCTACTTTTGCTCCCATAATTCCTCCATAATTAAATTTCCTAGATATAAATATCTAGGATTACTTTTTTTGTTTTATAACATTATCTATTTTTTTGAATCTAATTTATCTAAATCATCTAATGCTTTACCTGTACCCAAAGCAACACATGAAACAGCATCTTCAGCTATCATTACATTTATTCCTGTCTGCTCTGATAACAATTTGTCTAATCCGTTTACTAAACACCCTCCACCTGTCATATATATACCTCTATCACTTATATCTGCTGCTAGCTCTGGTGGCGTTTTTTCTAAAACAGAATGTACTGCATCTACAATTTGAAATGCTGGCTCTTCTAAAGCTTCCATAATTTCACTTGATTTTATTGTTATAGTTTTAGGTAACCCATCTATCAATCCTCTACCTCTTATATCCATTTCAACATCTTGTATTCTTGGATACACACAACCAATATTTACTTTTAAATCTTCAGCAGTTCTTTCTCCAATCATAATATTATGTTTCTTTTTTATATATTTTACTATATATTCATCAAATTTATCACCAGCTACTTTTAGTGAAGTACTAACAACAGATCCACCTAATGAAATTACAGCTATATCTGTTGTTCCACCTCCTATATCTACAATCATATTGCCACAAGGTTTTGATATATCTATCCCAGCACCAATGGCAGCTGCTATTGGTTCTTCTATAAGATATACTTTTCTTGCTCCTGCTTGTAGTGCAGCATCTATTACAGCTTTTTTTTCAACTTCTGTTACTTGAGATGGTATACATATCATTATTCTTGGAGAAAAAATAAATCTACCACAAACTTTATTTATAAAATGTTTCAACATTTTCTCTGTAACAGTATAATCTGATATCACTCCATCTTTAAGAGGTCTTGTTGCAACAATGTTACCTGGTGTTCTACCTAACATCCTTCTAGCCTCTTTTCCAACAGCCAAGACTTCTCCTGTATCGCTATTAACAGCTACTACAGAAGGTTCTCTTAGTACAATTCCCTTGCCTTTTACATATGCAATTACAGTAGCAGTACCTAAATCTATACCAATATCTTGTCCGAAGTTGAACATATTATCTCTCCTTTTTTCTTGTTACAATATTGTTACAATTATATTACACCATTATCAAAATATCAACCTCTTTATATAAATTTAAGAAAATACTTTTAAAGAATAGTTACAGTTCAGTTCAATTCAATAAAATTAAGTTTTATATAAGAAAAATCAAATATACTTTTTTTATACAATAAAAAAGATTATAAACCACCTATTATAAAGATAGTTTATAATCTCTTTACAACACATAACATAATGTTATAAGTCCTATTATAACTAATAGTCCAATATATCCCTTATTAAATTCTTTAAAAGTATTTTCTGGTAACTCATTTGTTGTAGTAATATCACATTTTTCAACATCTTTATATGAAAAATCTATTTTTATTGATTTACTATCACCTACATTTAAGCTTGTAGGATCTATATATCTTGAACCTACAAGTGAATCTTTATCATTATAAAAATCTATTTTTATATACTTAGCATCTTCAACATTTAAATTTCTTGTTATATTTAATTCCATTTTTCCACCAGAAATATCTTTATTTGCTTTTACAACATTAATTGTATAAACTTGTCCAACATTTTGTGTAATATTAGTTATTTCTTCATAATTTTTATCTACCATATTATTTACTAAATAATCTACTAAAAAATACAACAGTATAAATAATATTAAAAACATTATGAAAGTCTTTATTCTTTTCATTTTTTCCTCCTAATAAAACATATATTTTGAATAAAGTAATTTTCTTTTGTTCCTAATATTATACTATAGTATACATAAAGTGTAAATACAAATTAATCATTCTTTACATTCTTTTCAGTTTCTTTAACAATATATATTGGTCTACCTTTAACTTCTAAATATGTTTTTGCTATATATTGTCCAATTATCCCTGTACAGAATAATTGAATTCCTCCCACAAATAATATTATACATGCAGTTGATGGCCAACCAGAAACTGGATCTCCATACATTATAGTTTTAAATATTATAACTAAAACCATAATAATTGCTAAAAAACAAAATAAACATCCCATTAATGTAGATATTACTAACGGAGTAGTAGAAAACGCTATAATTCCATCAATAGAATATAAAAATAATTTCCAAAATGACCATGTTGTTTTTCCAGCCACTCTTTCTACATTTTCATATTCTAACCATTTTGTTTCAAAACCAACCCAACCAAATATACCTTTTGAAAATCTATTATATTCACCAAGAGATATTATACTATCTGTCATTTGTTTGGTCATCAATCTAAAATCCCTTGCTCCATCTACTATATTAGCTTTTGAAATTCTGTTAATTATTTTATAAAACATTTTAGCAAAAAAAGACCTTATAGGTGGTTCACCTTTTCTGTTAACTCTTCTTGTCGCAACACAATCATATTCTTTTTTTTGTAAGATATCATACATTTCTATTAATAATTTAGGAGGATCTTGCAAATCAGCATCCATAACCGCAACATAGTTACCTGTTGCAGCTTTTAAGCCAGCATACATTGCAGCCTCTTTTCCGAAATTTCTTGAAAATGATATATATCTAACTCTTTCATCATTTATTGCTAACTCTCGCAAACAATTTAAAGTTTTATCTTTTGAACCATCATTAATAAATATAAATTCGAATTCTACATAGTCCATCTTTTTTGCAATTTCTGTAATTTCTTTATAAAAAAATGGCAATGCTTCTTCTTCATTATAACATGGTACTACTATAGATATTTTGTCCATTTAATAACCCTCCATAACTAAGTTTGTGTTTGCTTCAAGTTCATGACAATTATTCCAATTATTATTATTGCTGCACCTATAGCTGATTGCATTGTTATATTTTCCTTAAATACAATGGCTGAAGCTATTAATGTCAATATTTGTACAATCCCTGTACAAATTGGAAATATGTAACTTAAATTAAACATAACTACTATTCTTGTAAATAATAAAAAGCTACATAAATAACATATAAATCCTATACCACTAATCACACTCATTCCTAGAGTAATTGTCCCTTCTTTTAAAGCTATTGTTCCAGGATTTCCACCTAATTTCATAAGCACTAATCCAGCAACTGTTAAAATTAAATATGCAATAACTAATACAAATTTCACGCTTACCTCCATAATTTTTTAATTTTTAATTTCTTTATCTGCTATTTTTTCATTTATTATAGCTATTTCCTGATTTAATCTTATTATATCTCTATTTTGTTTTGTAGCAACTATTGATAAATGTACTGTATATATTATTAAAAATATAAAACCTGTTAAGAAAAGTAGTGCAGGTGCATAATATATTCCTATTTTAACTGCTACTACATCTAACAATTTATAATTTATAGCTAATAATATAATCATTATTCCAAATATCATCCATAATATAGAATACTTTTCATTTAATTTTTTATTTCTTACTAGAAAAATAATAAATAACATAAATAAAATAGCTGCTATTATTGAAATTATATATATCATATTTAACCTTTCCTCTTTTCTATAACACATATTAACATAGCTAATGTAACTTTTATCATATAATATACTGATTTTAATGGTGTTATTGAAGATTTTCCAGTTTCTCTGTTATTCATTTCTACAGGTATTTCTATTATTTCTACTTTTTCCTTAAGCAATCTCATATTTGTATCTGGTTCTGGATAGTCATATGGATAATTCTCCGAAAATTTTTTTATTATTCTTTTGTTTACAGCTCTATAACCAGATGTAGGATCAAAAATTTTTTTTCCTGCAAAAAGTTTCATTATTCCTCTTATCACCCTTATTCCTAACATTCGTGCAAATGTTTGATTATATCCAGTCTTTGTTATGAACCTAGAACCTATAACCATCTCAGCTTTACTTTCTTCAATTATTTTGACCATTTCTTCTATATATTTAGGATTATGTTGCCCATCACCATCTAATTGTATAGCTATATTGTAATTATTTTTATTAGCATATATATATCCAGCTTGTACAGCTCCACCAATTCCTAAATTAAATGGCAAATCTAAAACTCTTGCTTTAGTTTTTTTAGCTTCTATTAGAGTATCATCTTTAGAACCATCATTTACAACTAAAACATCAACATTTTTATTTACTTCCATTAAATTATCAACAACTTTTTTTATACATTTTCCTTCATTATATGCAGGTATTATTATTAATGTTTTCATATTATCTCCTGTTTTATTTTTTTATTTGTTAATTATATGCCACATGTCTAATTTAGTCAATATATAATTTAATGTGCAACTTTCAGTCTCAATATTAATTACTAAACATCAAAAAAAGCATTGCTACATACAATGCTTTTATTGTTAATTTTATATTATTCTGCTGATTCTGTTTCAGGAGCTTCATAAGCTTCTAATATAGCTTTTTGAATCTTCTCTCTAGTTTCAGCATTAATTGGATGAGCTATATCCTTAAATTCTCCGTTTGGAGTTTTTCTGCTTGGCATAGCAATAAATAATCCATTTTGACTTTCTATAACTTTTATATCATGAATTACAAATTCATTATCAAAAGTTACTGAAGCAACAGCTTTCATTCTGTTTTCTGTGTTTACTTTTCTTAAACGAATATCTGTTATTTGCATTTGTGCACCGCCTTCCAATGTTTTAAAAAATATTTTGTACAAATATTAAAATATTATGTACAATATTATTATTCAACAAAAATTTTCTTTATCCTTCTATTTTTTCTAAAATATTATATTATATTCTTATTACAAAATTATTTCATTTTTTACAATTATATTGACAATTTAATAATTTATATGTTAAGATATATATGATTTGCGGATGTGGCGAAACTGGCAGACGCGCTAGACTTAGGATCTAGTGTCTTTGACGTGGGGGTTCAAGTCCTCTCATCCGCACCAAGAATCGGTTGTAAAATCGATTCTTTTTTTGTTTTTATAATTTCACATACTTTTATCAATGTATTTATTTAAATAAGGAGAATGAATTATGGATAATAATTTCAATTTTATAGACTTTAATACTACTAAACCAACAAAAAATGATATTGAAATGTTAAAAGATATAAAATTAAAGACTATATTAACAGATACTTCCTCAACTATAAGTCAAGAAGAAAAAGATAAAATCATTAAATATGTAAATGATTATATTGAAAAAAATTATACCAAATATAATTTAATTATTTTTAACAAAATTATTTTAGGTGCTTATTGTATAGATTCATATAATGATGGTTTATTATTAGATGAAATATATATTTTTCCAGACTATAGAAATAAAGGTATTGCAAGTAAAGTAATAATCAATATGCAAAATACATCTAATGAAAATATCTATTTATGGGTATATAAAAGTAATAAAGTTGCATTTAATTTATACACTAAATTAGGTTTTCATATAGAAGATGAAACAGAAACTAGATATTTAATGAAATATAATAAAGAAATAAAAAATAGGATATAGAAATAATTCATTTCTTTATATCCTATTTTTCTTATTATTTAACTCCAATAATTAATTGGATCTTTCCAATTTGGATAATTTCTATCCAAATATTCCTCTGCTTTCTTCATTAATTTCGTGAATTTTTCACAATCATATACATTTCTGCATTCACCTATTTTAAAAACCATATTTCCATCTGAATCCTCTATAAAAACAATAACTGTACTATTGACATTATTCTTATTTTTATATTTATAAGATGGATTGAAACGCCTTCTTAAACAAATTTCACCTTTGAAATTACAATAGAGACTTTTATACTCATGTATTACTTCTCCTCTTAAACGATTCTTTTCATCGTAAAAATACCTTAAAACACCATTTTCTTCTTTTATTGTCCAATTTTCTGGAAGAAATACTCTTATTTTATCTTTCAATTTGCTTTTCTCAAAAGTAAAACCTACTTTTTTGAATGATTCAATATTTGGAGACATTCTATTCGGAAATGAATAATATTTCCGATTTTTTGAAAACTCTAAATTATTAGTTTCAAGGTCTTGCTTTTTTGTTAGCATACCTTTTGTTTCAGGATTATAGCTCATCATGATATATCCTCCTTTTGAATATAAATCCTTATAAAACAACTCTTTCAAGTTTAATTATTGTATCACTTTATTTATATTATGTCAATCTTTCTTTTATTTCATTTTTCACAATCAATAATTCACGTGATTTAAAGTTATAATTATGTAGAATTATATATATCTATAAATCAAATATACTTTTTATGAAGTAACAATTCGTGGGGACCAGCAAGCTTACAGTCTGTTTTACAGACTATGCTATGCTGGGAGTTACAAATAAAAAGTATATTTGATTTTATTTCACTAGTAAATTATTTTAAATTCTCTAAACATCTATGGCATATTGTTGGATTTTCTTCATCTTCTCCTACAGTCTCAGAATACATCCAACATCTTTCACATTTTTGTCCTTTTGCTGTTTCTACCTCTACCATTATGTTTAATTTATTCTCATCATCTTTTTTTCCATCTTCAACTATTTCTAAATCTGAAACAATAAATACTTGTATTAGTATATCCTTATTATCATTTAAAAATTTTGCATTATCAGAATCTGCATGTATTATAACTCTAGCATTTAATGAATTTCCAATAACTTTATCTTTTCTAGCTATCTCTAATTTTCTTGCTACTTCTTCTTTTATATCTATTATCTTTTTCCATTTTTCTTCTATCTCTTTATTATTATATTCTTCATTTAATTCTGGCCAATAACCTAACATAACACTTTCTTTATTATCTTCTTTTCTATGTGGCATGTAACTCCATATTTCTTCTGAAGTATAACAAATCATAGGTGCTAATATTCTAACCAAAGAATCTAATATAATATACATTGTTGTTTGCGCTGCTCTTCTTTCTTTTGAATCAGCTTTATAAGTATATAATCTATCTTTTATTATATCTAAATAGAAATTACTCATATCGCTTACACAAAATTGATTTATATCATGATATGCTATATGGAATTCATATTCATCAAAACTTTTTGTTGTAGATTTTATTAATTTATATAATCTAGTTAAAGCCCATTTATCTATCTCTTCTAAATCTTTATATTCCACCAAATTATTAACATCAAAATCATTAATATTTCCTAATATATATCTTGCCGTATTTCTAATTTTTCTAAACACTTCTGTAATTTGTTTTAATATATTTTTTGATATACTTACATCACTCTTAAAATCTGATGATAAAACCCATAGTCTTAATATATCTGCTCCATACTCATTTATAACATCTTGCGGATTAATTCCATTTCCTAATGATTTTGACATTTTTCTACCTTGTTCATCTATAATAAATCCATGTGTTAATACTTCTTTATATGGTGCTTTTCCTCTTGTAGCAACACATGTTAACAAAGATGATTGGAACCAACCTCTGTATTGGTCACTTCCTTCAAGATACATATCAGCCAAAGGTAACCCTCTTTCTTCTAACACACCTGCATAAGTAGTTCCTGAATCAAACCATACATCCATTATGTCTGTTTCTTTTACAAATTTATCATGTCCGCAAGAACATTTTGCACCTTCTGGCAATAAATCCTTTTCATCCATTTCAAACCAAGCATTTGAACCTTTTTCTTTAAATATTTCTTGAATTTTTTCTATACTTTCTTTTGTTATATATTCCTTTTCACATTTTTCACAATAAAATATAGGAATTGGAACTCCCCATGTTCTTTGTCTTGATATACACCAATCAGTTCTATCTTTTACCATATTTGTAATTCTTTCTTCTCCCCATGAAGGTATCCATTTAACATTTTTTATTGCTTCTAATGTTTCATCTCTAAATCCATCTATTGATGCAAACCATTGTTTTGTTGCTCTAAATATTATAGGATTTTTACATCTCCAACAATGTGGATATGAGTGAACTAATGGTTGTTTCATTAATAAATAGTTATTTTCTTCTAGCCATTTTATAATAGCTTCATTAGACTTCTCATAATACATTCCAGCAAAAGGTCCTGCCTCTTCTGTTTGATATCCTTTTCCATCAACACATACTACAATATCTAATTTATTTTTTAAACTACATAAATAGTCCTCTTTACCATATCCTGGTGCTGTATGTACAGCTCCTGTACCTGTATCTAGTTCTACATTTAATGTATCTTCACTTCCTAATACAACTCTTGAAATTCTATCTATAAAAGGATGTTTACATTTTATTCCTTCTAGTTCTTTTCCTTTAAATTCTTTTACTATTTTATACTCTTCAATATTAGCTAATTTCATTACATCATCAACTAATTGTGTTGCCATTATTAATTTGTCTTTTCCTGTATCAACTATACTATATTCATAATCTTCTCCTATTGTGATTGCAACATTTCCAGGTAAAGTCCATGGAGTTGTTGTCCATATTACAAAATAAGTATCTTTTTTATCAAACTTTCCATTTGAATCTTCTACTGGAAATTTTACATATATAGATGTAGCTTTGTTATCTTTATATTCTATTTCCGCTTCTGCAAGAGCTGTTTCACAATCAGTACACCAATATACAGGTTTTAAACCTTTATATATATATCCTTTTTCATACATTTTCCCAAATACGCCTATTTGTTTTGCTTCGAATTCTGGTTTTAATGTTATATATGGATTATCCCAATCACCTAATACTCCTAATCTTTTAAATCCTTCTGATTGTTTTTCTACAAAACCTAAAGCAAAATCTCTACATGTATTTCTAAACTTAGTAACACTTATCTCATCTCTATTTAAACCTAATACCTGAATAGCTCTTTTTTCTGTTGGTAAACCATGTGTATCATATCCTGGTATGTAAGGAGTATAATAACCTCTTAAATTTTTATATCTTACTATTGTATCTTTTAAAATTTTATTTAGAGCATGACCAATATGAATTTCTCCATTTGCATATGGAGGTCCATCATGTAATATAAATGGTGTTTTTCCTTCATTTTTCTTTAAACATTTTTCATATAGATGATTATCATATAATCTTTCTTTTATCTTTGGTTCATTTTGAGGTAAATTTGCTCTCATTGAAAAATCTGTTTTTGGCAAATTTAATGTTTTTCCATAATCTTTTTTTTCCATATTTATCTTTCCTTTCTATAAGTTAAATTTACTAAGAAAAAAAAACATCCTAGCATAAACTAGGACGAAATATTTCCGCGGTACCACCTATATTAAAAGCATAATACTTTTCTCTTAAATCTTTTTAACGCTAGATAAGCGATTTATTCTACTATTTTCAAATAAATAACTCCAAGGTGATAATAAGTATATATTATCTTACCAAAATCTCAGCTTACATTTGGCTCTCTGAAAGTTTTACCTACTTATCTTATCCTTTTCTTAGTTTTTAGTTTTATATAATTTTATATATAGTATCACGTTATATTTATTTTTTCAAGCCATTATTAATATTTTTTATTTAAAACTATTTAGATAATTGCTTTATTTAAGAAAAATCTAATGTATTTTTATGAAGTAACAATTCGTGGGAACCAGCAAGCTTACAGTCTGTTTTACAGTCTGTTTTACAGACTGTAAGTTTTATGGGAGTTACAAATAAAAACTACATTAGATTTTTCTTATACTAGTAAATTAATTAATAGTTACTATTTATTACCATCAGATATAATTGTAATAAAAACAATTAAATATGCTATAGAAATAAAGAATCCTGCTATAACATCTGATGCATAATGTACTCCCAGATATACTCTACTAAATCCTATTAATACTATTAATATTCCTAATAATATAACTAAAACGTTTCTTAAATACTTATTTTTAACTTTTTTAATAACTAAATAAATTAAAAATCCATAAAAAGCTGTACTTACCATTGAATGTCCAGAAGGGAAACTGTATCCAGACTCATCTATTAATCTATATCCTTCTGGTCTATTTCTCTGTACTATATATTTCAAAATTTGATTTAATACTGTTGCAAAAAATAAATTAAGTATAATCCATATTGGCATTTTCTTATCTTTAGTATTTATAATTATAATTATTGCAATCAATAATACAGGTATAGCATTTCCAAAACTAGTAATTATTTTCATTATTACAGTTAATATATCATTTCTTAGAAATTCTACTGCAAATTTATAAACAACAGTATCAATCATTAATATTTCTTCTTCAAAAACATCTTCTAAAATAGCAAAAAAAACTATCAATGCTATGAAAACTATAATCCATCTTTTATTATTTAATATAATATCTAATACTCTTCTCATTGGTTCTCCTATTTTTATTTAACTATTTTTATTTTTTAATATTGGTATAAAATTCTCAGCAAATTTATATTCATCTCTTCCTTTTATATATAGTAATCCTATTATTGAAAAAATTACTGCTCCAATAAAATTAACTATTAAATCCCCCATGGTATCATTTAATCCAATATCTAAATAACCATTATTAATAGTGATTTCTTTTTTTTCATCATTCATTGTTCCTACTATTTTAGTATATTCAATATTTTCTATTTTTACAGGAACATTCTTTTTTTCACTATTTAATTCTACTGTAGATATTTGTGATAACATTTTATCCTTTTGCATATCTGTATTAAAGCTTTTATCCATTCCATATTCAAAAAATTCCCACAATACTCCAATTGTCATTGAAAAACAAAAAGCAACCAATGCCACAAATACTGGAGTCATTTTTGTGTGAAATTTTTCACTGCGATTCAATATATCTATTAATGAAAATCCTATTGCCGCACATAAAAATCCATTTATCGTATGCAATATAGTATCCCAATGCTTAAATATACCATAAAAATTTTGAATTTCGCCTAAAATTTCAGCAGAAAATATGAACAATAATATAATTGTTTCCAATACTGTTGGAAGCTTTATATTCAATTTTCTATCTATAATTGATGGAATCATAAACAATACTAATGTTAAAAAACCTAAAAAAACATTTTGCCAATTTCCTCTAAATGCCTGTATGATTATTGTTAATATTACTAACGCTCTAAGTATAACATATGCAGTTAAATCGCGCTTTCTATATTTTTTTATTTTTTCCATTTAATTACCTCTATTATTAACATATTTTAATATTATTATCAAATATTATTTATTTTATTATAAAAGTCTTAGATTTTTTCATCTTAATTTAAAATATATACACCCATATTAAGGTATGTTGCAAATATTGTCCATATTAAATAAGGAATTTGTAAATATGCTGAAACTTTATTTTTATTATAAAATAGCTTTATAATTTCAATAATCAATATTATTAATAATATTATCCATGCTATTGATACAAATCTTAACTTAAAAACAAAAAATATTATAGACCATAATGCATTAACAAACAATTGTATATAATATACTTTTTTTGTTTTTTCATCTAATTCATTATTAACTTCTAAAATTGAATATGATATTCCCATTAATATATACAATATCGACCATACTATTCCAAATATATAATCTGGCGGTGCTAAAGGAGGTTTAATCAAATCATTATAATCAATAAAATTCGAAATTAAAAATCCAACTATCCCTCCCACTGCTAATGCTATAACTATATTTTTCAAATAAATAATAAATCTATTCATAATATCTCCCTTATAATTAGATTAAATCATATCCTATTATATTTACATTATTAGAAATAAATTCATTATTATAATCAATATCTTTTATTAAATCAGTAGATAGATATTTTTTATTATCATCTGCAAAAACTGTTACAATTGGTTTATCTACTTTTTCCCCTGCAAGAATAGCTCCAATTAGATTTGCCCCTGAAGATATACCAACTCCTAATCCTAATTTTTTTGCTAATATTCTTGACATATTAATAGCATCTTCATCATTTACTAAAAATATATCATCAACTAAAGTTTTATTATCATTTAATATATCTGGAACGAAATCATCACCTATACCTTCTATTTTATGATTATCAATTATTTTTCCTTGTGAAATTATAGGCATTTTATCTGGTTCAAGTGCAAAAACTTTTATATCTTTATATTTTTCTTTTAATTTTAATCCAGTTCCTACTAGAGTTCCTCCTGTTCCCACTCCTGATATAAATCCACCTATTTCTTTATCTATTTGTTCTATTATTTCATTACCTGTTGTTTCATAATGTGCTAATATATTATCTTTGTTTGAAAATTGATTAGCTAAAAAACCATCATTTTCTTCTGAAAATCTTTTTGCCTCTTCTACACATCTTATAAAACCACCTTCCTCTTTTGAAATTAATTTAACTTCTGCTCCAAAACTTTTCATTAAATTTACTCTTTCACTACTTGCCCAGTCTGGCATAAAAATATATACCTTATGACCATAATATCTTCCTAAAGCAGATAATGAAATTCCTGTATTACCACTTGTTGCCTCAACTATTGGCATATTCTCTTTTAATAAACCATTCTTTTTTGCATGATTTATAATATAGTATGCTACCCTATCTTTTATACTTCCTGTTAAATTATAATATTCTAATTTTGTATATATACATTTTTTCTTTCCTTTATATTCATAATTAATTTTTATCATTGGTGTATTACCAATTAATTTGTTCATCATAACACATCCCACCTTTTTTTATTTTATGTATTTTTTTTTATTTTGACATATATTATATCAACTTTTTCATAAATACGGAAGGATTTATGAAATTTTTACTTTATGCTTTTTTGATATTTTAGGCAATTTCTTCGTAGAGCGGGAGAACACTGTTCTCCCCTACATTACTCTACTGTTAAATTCTTTACTAAAATATATAAATACTCCATTTGTTAAATATATAATTATGTAACAATCAATGAAATTTCCCTGATTTTTTTGCACACCTCACTTGAAATTTATACATATCTATGTTAAACTAATTAATAGTCATAATTAATAAACTTATAGGAGGTGCAATAATAATGGCAAAATGTGAAATTTGTGATAAATCAGTTAGCTTTGGAAATCAACTTAGCATTACACGTTCTCATATAAGCAAAAGATCTACAAGAACATGGAAACCAAATTTAAGAAGAGTAAAAGCTGTTGTTAATGGAGAACATAAAAGAATATATGTATGTACTAAATGCTTACGTTCAGGAAAAGTTGAAAGAGCTTAAAATGTTTATATAAAATTATATGGTTTTCTACTATATATAGCAAAGGACGCATAATAATGAACATTATTATATGTTTATTATTATACGTCCTTATTGCTACATATATTTATATGTACTAGTCTTTTATACCGAATATTAATTTAACAAATCCCCTTAAAAATTTAGGAACTTTTTTTACTACTATCTTCATCATTATAACCTCCATTCGATCTAATTTATCTCTAATCTAGAATTTAATAATAACATACAATCATTATTACAAATGATAGCAGTTATTACTAACAAGCAAGCCAAGCTAAACCAATTATAACCACAATTACACCAATTAAAAATAACCAACCAGTAATAGGAAGTAATAAGACCATTAACATTCCTATACCAAAACCAATTAAACATACACCTATTGTTTTTTTCAAAAAACATAACATAATCTATTACCTCCTATTAATAATATTATATTTATTATATTATTAAAAAGTTACAAAAATAATTAATAAAAGGAGTCTTTAAATGTCAAAAATATTAGAAAATAATGCAACAAAAATATTAGAAATATTAAAAAAAACATATCCAGATGCCAAATGCAGTCTTGATTTTAGTAATCCATTTGAATTATTAGTAGCAGTTGTACTTTCTGCACAGTGTACTGACGAAAGAGTTAACAAAACTACTCCTGCTATATTTGAAAAATACAATACTCCTCTTGCATTTTCTAAAATAGATATACATACACTTGAGCAACTAATACATCCATGTGGATTTTATCATACAAAAGCCAAAAATTTAAAAGCCTGTGCACAAAAACTAGTTGATGATTTTAATGGAGAAGTTCCACAAACTATGGAAGATTTAACTTCACTACCTGGAGTTGGTAGAAAAAGTGCAAATGTAATTATGTTAAATGCATTTAATAATCCTGTAGGTATTGCAATAGATACTCATGCCAAGAGAATTTGTAATAGATTAGGCCTTAGTACAGAATCTGAACCAATAAAAATTGAAAAAGATTTGTTAAAAATATTAAAAAAAGAATATTTGAAAGATGCAAATCATTTGTTAGTTTATCATGGTAGAAATTTATGTACTGCTAGAAATCCAAAATGTAATGAATGTCCACTAAATAATTTATGTATATATTACCAAAAATCTAAATAATGTATATCTTTTCTATTTTTTTGAAATACTATTTACAATATAAAAAACTTTGAGGTTATTTAATATTTTTTATTAGAGCTAAATTAGCTCGAATGGAGGTTATTATGACAAATATTAATTGTACTGCAGATTGTATATATCAAAAAGAAGGAAAATGCACATATTCTTTAATATTTTGTAAGACGATAACTCCAAATTCAAATTGTGTTTACTACTCAAAATTCGAAAATAAAGCAACCAAATTCATTAAAAAAATCTAATATATTTTTATGAAGTAACAATTCGTGGGGACCAGCAAGCTTACAGTCTGTACATACCAATGTAAGAATTTAATTTATTTAAATAATACTTTACAGACTGTGCACTGCTGGGAGTTACAAATAAAAATTATATTAGATTTTTTTAATGAAGATAATTTAATAAATAGTCGGTTTTTTTTTTATGTTTTTAATTGACAAACAAAGAATAAAGCTATATTATTGTTATTATTAAAATTATAGGAGGAGATTTATATATGTTAAAGAAAAATTTAAAATTTATTCTTTCATTATTTATCGTCTTCACTTTAATAGGTGGTACATTTTTTTCTTATGCAACAGATGTAAATGTAAATACTAATGAAGAAGAAACAACTAATGTCAATGCAAAAGAAACTGACCCATCTTCAGTAAGTGAAGATGAAAATTCAGTTAATTCAGATGAAAATACTTCTGATGAAAACACAACTGATGAAGATAGTACAACTAATGAAGACACTATGTCTGATGGTTCAACAACTCCAACAACTACTCATGACGGTGATTTATATAAAGCAGGTGGAGATATTGAAATTACAGAAGCCATAAATGGTAATGCTTTCATATCTGGTAATTCAGTTACTGTTAAAGGACAAATTGGTGGAGACTTATTTGTTTTTGCAAACAATTTAAATATTGATGGAGCTCAAATATATGGAAATGTTTTTGCAGTATCAAATAATATAACATTAAATGGTTTAATATATGATTTATATGGTATATGTAATACATTAAATGTTCCATACAATGGTACTGTATATAGAGATATAAAAGTTATGTGTAATTCAGCTACAATCGATGGTGTTATCGGTGGTAATGTTTATATAACTGCTGCACAAAAATTAACACTTGAAGCAGATTGTATGATATATAAAGATTTAAATTATTCTGCACCTAGTGAAATAGAAGTAAAAGATGGAACAGTACAAGGTAATGTATCATTCACATCTTCAATGTACAAAGCTAGTGCAATGGATTATGTTATGAGCTTTGCTTATTTAGTAATATTTGTTTTAGTAGTATGGTTGTTAATGATGTTTATTGCACCAAGATTTATGGAAAAAGCAACTAGAGTCGGTAAAGAAAAAATATTACCTTCTTTAGGTTTTGGTATATTAGGACTTATTTTAATTCCTGTAATAGCTATATTATTAATATTTACAGTAGTTGGTACTCCAATTTCAATGGCTTTAATGGCAATTTATACTTTACTTGTAGCAATTACATTTACTATTGTAACTTTAACATTTGCAAATATGTTAGCTAATAAAGTTAAATTCTTTGCTAAATTTAAAAATTTAATAGGTATAATATTAATAGCATTAATATTATGGGCATTAACACTTATACCATATGTAGGAATAATTATTAAATTACTAATAACTATTTATGGATTTGGTATATTAATGATTTCAATTTTTAATAAAAAATTAAATAAAGAAGTAGTAGATGAAAAACAATAAAACAAAAAAATAAGAAGAATTTAAAAAATTAAATTCTTCTTATTTTTTTTATTATTTCTTCATAGTTATTTGAATTTATTATTGCACTTCCTGCAACTAGAATATCTGCACCAGCATTTATCACATCTTTTGAAGTTTCTAAATTTATTCCACCATCAGCTTCTATATATGTATCCAAATTATTATCCATTAAATATTTCTTTATATCATTTATCTTTTCTAAAGTATACGGAATGAGTTTTTGTCCTCCTTTTCCAGGTTCTACAGTCATTATTAATACTAAATGTATATATGGTAGAAACTTATACATATCTTCAATTTTTGTTTCTGGTTTTATTGCAATTCCCACTTTTATACCATTTTGTTTTATTTTTTCTATATACTTAAAAACTTCTTCTTTATTTTTACATGCTTCTAAATGGAATGTTATATAGGAAGGATATACTGGAATATATTCTTCAATATACTTATTTATATCATTTACCATCAAATGTATATCTAAAGGAGTATTTGATATCTGCTTTATTTTTTCAGTATATTTATACATCATATTACTTGTATTGTTTTCTACAAATTTTCCATCCATTACATCTATATGAAAATAATCTGTTTTAGCTGTTTCTAAATTATAAAATGTCTTTGTTGAATCTTCTTCTTTTACAGATAATATTGAAGTTGAAACTTCTATCATATTAAATCCCTACTTTCTTATTAATAAAGGAATGGAGAAAGTATCCATCCCTTTATATATTATTTATTCAAATGTTATAGTATCTTGTGAACCAAATGTAAAGTTTTTAGTAGAACTATAAATTTCTTCTCCTGTTTTTGAATCAGAAATTACTACCTTTATTTCTTTTGTTTCACCTTCTTTACCTGATAATGTTATATTATTATAATTTGAAGTATTCTTACTAATTCCTGTTCTTCTTTCATCATTTACTCTTATATTAACAGTATTGCTTTCATTTGAATCTGTAGTATTTTCATCATCACTAGGGGTATAATTTGTTATTTTCTTTATATTTATACTTACTGTTACACTCTTTGTTGCTATAACCTTATTAACTGTTAATGTAACAGTAGTTCCTTCATCAACTTCTTTTCCTTCATCTATACTTTGTTTTATTACTTTTCCATTATCAGTTGAAGTTTCATTATAATTAATTTTAACTTTAAATCCTAAATCTTCTAATGCTTTCTTAGCAGTACTTTCATCTTGACCAACTACATTAACCATTTCAACTTGCTTAATACCTCTACCAATACTTACATAGACTTTAACAGTTGAACCTGCTTCTACCTCTTCGTTTGCAGATGGGTCTTGCCTAATTATTATACCTTCTTCTACTTTTTCACTTTTTTCTTCATTAACTTCTATATTTAACTTGGCATTTTTTATCATTGTTGTAGCATCTTCTTCTGTCTCTCCCACTACCTTTGGAACTGTTGTCATTTCACTACCTTTGCTTACAACTAATTTCATAACTTCAGTATCATTTATTTTATAGTTATCTTGATATTTTGGATCTTGTGAAATTATTATTCCTGCTTCTTTTTCTGAATTATATTCCTCTGTAATTTCATATTTCAAATTTAAACTATCTAATTCTTTTCTTGCATCTTCAATATTATCATTAACTAAATCAGGTATTTGAACTTGATTTGGTCTATTTTTATTTACAAAAAATACTGTTCCTGCCATTGCTATTGCAAATATTAATATACATGACAATAATATTGCAAATACCTTTGCAGCTTTATGTTTTGCAAAATACTCTCTAATCTTTCCTTTTTTCTTGTTGTTCCCCATATTATTTTCATTTAAATCAATTCTTTGAGTTGGAGAATCATTATTCATTTTTTCTATATGTACAAAATCTCCATTAGGATCTTTTAATGCATCTCTTAAATCTCTTAACATTTCCGTAGCTGATGGGTATCTTAAATTAACATCTTTTTGCATTGCCTTCATTATTATATTATTTACTACTTGAGGTATAGTAGAATTAAGTTTTATAGGTTCAACAGGTTCTTCTTGCATATGTTTCAATGCTATTGAAACAGGAGTATCTGCATCAAAAGGAACTCTACCTGTCATCATTTCATACATTACTACTCCTAAAGAATATAAATCTGATTTTGCATCAGTATATCCACCTCTAGCATGTTCAGGTGAAAAATAATGTACTGAACCAATAGTAGTACCAAATGCAGTAATCGTAGAATTAGAAACAGCTTTAGCAATACCAAAATCTGTTACTTTAGCAATTCCATCTTCTGTTATAATTATATTGTGAGGTTTAATATCTCTATGAACAATATTATTTCTATGTGCCATTTCTAATGCTGAGGCTATTTGTATTGATATATTAACACTCCATTTCCAAGGTAATACTCCATTTTCACTAATTATCTCCTTTAATGTCTTTCCCTGTATAAGCTCCATAACAATATAATGTAAGTCACCTTCATTTCCTACATCATATATTGAAACAATATTAGGATGTGTTAAACTAGCTGCAGCTTGTGCTTCTATATTAAATCTTTTTATAAATTCATCATCTGTTGTAAATTCTTCTCTTAAAACCTTTATTGCAACATTTCTATTTAGTACACTATCTCTTGCTTTATATACTGTAGCCATTCCTCCGCATCCGATTTTTGTAAGTATTTCATATCTATTACCTATTATCTTCCCTTCAAGGTTCATTTTTATCCTTCCTTTCTATATGCCTCACTTTTTTAAATTTATTGTCTTATAATAATAGCAGTAATATTATCATAACCTCCTGCTAAATTAGCTTCTTTAATTAATTCTTTTTCTGGATCCTCTATATTATTTATTACTACATCTCTTATTTTATCATCTTTTAGCATATTAGTTAATCCATCTGAACATATAACAAGAATCTCATTTTTTTCAAATTTTCTTTCTATTATATCTGGTTCAATTTCTGGAACACATCCAAGAGCCTTAATCAATACATGCTTTTTAGGGTGATTTTCAGCTTCTTCTCTTGTAATTGTACCATCTTTTACTAATTTTTCTACATAACTATGATCTGTTGTTAATCTTTCAATTTTTTCACCTATTATACTATATACTCTACTATCACCAATATGACTAATATATACTTTCTTATTGTAAATTAAACATATTTCTAATGTTGTTCCCATCTCTTCTAAATTTTTATTTTCTTTAGAAATTTCATAGACTGTATTATTAGCATAAGCTGTTGCTGACTTTAAAACATCTATGATTTTTTTCTCATTATTTTGTAAATCATCAGCTTTTTCTTCTATATATTTTCTTGCAGATTCAACAGCTATTTTACTGGCTATTTCTCCTCCGTTATATCCACCCATACCATCTGCTAAAATAAATATAGATAAATCATCATCTTGATTTGAAATATAATAATAATCTTGATTCATATTTCTTGACATACCTATATCTGTATTTGCAAAAACTAACATTATTTCACCTCTAAATTAGTTCAAATTTTTTCTTCTCAACTGACCACATGCTGCATCTATATCAGAACCTAATTCTCTCCTTATTGTTGCTACAATTCCTTTACTATTTAAATAATCTCTAAATTTTATTATATTTTCATTTGTACTTTTTTTAAATTCCGAATTTTTTATTTCATTTATAGGAATTAAATTTACATGGCAATTTATCCCCCTTAATAATTTTACTAATTTTTTCGCATCATCTAAATTATCATTCCTTTCTTTTGCTAATGCATATTCAAAAGAAACTCTTCTATTAGTTTTTTCTATATAGTATTTACATGCTTTAATTAGCTCTTCTATATTATAAACCTTATTAACAGGCATTAATTCACTTCTTTTTTCATCTACTGGACTATGTAATGATATTGACAATGTACATTGTATTTTCTCATCTGCAAGTTTATATATTTTTGGAACAATCCCACTAGTTGAAATACTTATATGCCTTGCACCTATAGCTATTCCATTATCATTATTTATTATTCTTATAGCTTTTATTACATTATCATAATTATCTAATGGTTCTCCTATTCCCATAAAAACAATATTTGATATTCTAACGTTTTCTTCTCTTTCTACAGCTTGCAATTGTTCAACTATTTCACCTGCTGTTAAATTTCTTACAAAAGCTATACCTGTTGAAGCACAAAATTTACACCCCATTTTGCAACCAATTTGTGATGATACACAAATTGAATATCCATACTTATATTTCATAAGAACAGTTTCTATTGCATTTCCATCTCCAACATCAAAAAGATATTTTTTTGTCCCATCCCTTGATTCTTGTTTTTTTATAATATGAAATATAGGAATATAGAATAACTCATTTAATTTATTTCTTAGTTCTATTGAAAGATTTGTCATATCATTAAAACTAGTTACATTTTCTTTATATAACCATTTAAAAGTCTGCTCTGCTCTATACTTTTTTTCTCCAATTTCTATAAATTTTTCTTTTAATTCTTCTAGATTATAATCTTTAATATTTTCTTTCAAAAAGTATCACCTTTCGTTATAACGACTTTTCTTAATTTATATCATATATGATTACTTTTTTCAATACATATAAATAAATATGTAAGTATTCAAATAAACTATCTTTTATAAGAAAAATTTAATGTACTTTTTATGCAGTAACAATTCTGGGAGTTACAAATAAAAAACACATTAAATTTTTCTTGCGAGTAAATTAAGTTCTGTATAGTTACTCAAAACAGTAAAGCCAAAAAATACGTGCTCTACAGAGCACGTATTTTTTGACTTGATAATTCTTTTTTTATCTTTTCCGGACCCAAATACCTCCATAAGGAGATAATACATTTGTGTCATCCGAATCATTAATCTTGAAAATGACATTTTTATTACGAACGAAATTAGAAATATCCACTTCATGGTCTGTTCTATTAACAGCCATGACAATAGTATTTTTGCCAAGTGATCTTTCAGCAATGAACACATTATTGTCTATGTGTACAATTCTAAATTCGCCTTCCTTAAAAATTACATTTGCTTTTCTTGTTTTTGCAAGTTCAATAAAGAATCCTAATAATTCTTTATCTTCTTTTCCCCATGGGTATGGCTTTCTGTTGAATGGATCTTTGTATCCTACCATTCCAACTTCATCACCATAATAAATTGATGGTACTCCTGGAACAAAGAATTGAATCATACTTGCAATTTTGAATCTCTTCTTACCAAGTTCATATTGTTCTTTGGTAAGTTCATCATGATTCTTTTGCCAAATCCGGTCTTGCCAAATTTCGCCAACCTCATGATAAGCTTCTCCCCCAAGTATCGAAATTCCTCTTTCTACATCATGTGTAGAAATGAAATTCATTGTAGAATGAAGAGCTGGTTTTGGATATTGTTCTACAATTCTCATAAGAGTATTATAGAAGTTGCCTCTAACCCTTTTATCTTCGTCACCATCTGTTAAAATATATTCTAACAATGGTTTTCTCAAAAAGTAATTCATTACTGAATCTACTTTTTTCCCAAGTAAATAATCTTTTCGTTCATTATATGCTTCTTTGAGAATGGCATCTTCCCAAACTTCAGCAATTATGATTGCTTCAGGGTTAACAGATTTAACTTTTTTCCGAATCAATTCTAAGAATTGATTTGGCAGTTCATCTGCTACATCCAGTCTAAAACCAGATACGCCAAGCTTTAGATAGTGCTCTAACACCTCACAAATATAAGCCTGATAATCAGGGTTATACTTTTCAACCTCTGGCAAGCTTTTATGTCCCCACCAGCATTTATATTCTTCTGGATAATTTATAAATTTAAACCATCCAAAAAATTTCGATGATGGGTCGTTATATGCTCCACCAGATCCGAATGTTTGGTACTTGTTAAAGTATTTACTATCCGCACCAACATGCGAATAGACTCCATCAAGTATCACCCTCATACCTTTTTCACGAGACTTCTTGCAAAGTTCTTTTAAATCCTCCTCGTTTCCGAGTAAAGGATCTACTTTTTTGAAATCACCAGTGTTATAACGATGATTTTCATTTGCCAAGCAAACTGGATTCAGATAAATTGCTGTTACTGACAATTTTTCCAAATAATCCAATTTAGAAATAATTCCTCTAATGTCACCGCCATAAAAATCATTGTTGAGGATTTTACCCTCATCGTTTGGAAGGTAATCTGGGAACTCTTCCCATTTTTTTAATTTACGACCTGGAATATTTTTTAGATTTTTTCCAGATGAATTAAATCTATCTGGGAAAATTTGATACATAATTCCACCGTAAATCCAATCCGGAACTTCTCTACCTTGGTATGCATGAACTACCAAGTCATAATGAAGACCTCCTTCATTTAAGATATTTGCATCATTGTCTTGCCATTTTCTCTTTATTAAGAAACTTCTTCCATCATTCGTGATGGACTGGAAACAATATGCATATCTACCAGGTTTATAAATTGCAAACCGCAATCTATAAACATCATGGAACTCATCGTGTTCGAATTTATCCATGATTAATTCCATGACTGGAATTTGATAGTTATCATTACCAAATATTAAAAGCTTGGTGTACATAACATTCAAATCTTTTCTAAGGAGAATGTTTATCCGGATCATTTCCCCTAATTTCACTGCTCCAAATGGAGCTTTGAATTTTTTCAAAAAAGAATTATATATACGGGTCATTTTATTTTCCTCCCTTTAAATAAAGAAAAAAACTACTAAAAAAGCCTACGCTTCTATTGTAACATTTTACACTTATTATGTCAATTTATTTAAAGTTTTCCTAATTATAGTTGCACCAACAATTCCAGCATCATTTTTCAATTTTGCCATACTTATTTTTGGGAAAATATCTTCATTAAATATTAAACTACTCTTTCTTAATAATTCTTTAGTTTTATCTATAATAATATCCTCATAATATACAATACTTCCACCTAATACAATTATTTCAGGTTCAAAAATATTAATAATGTTTGCAAGTCCAACAGCAAAATGCCTGATATACTCGTCTAAAATATTTCCTACAATAACATTATTCTTATTATTTTTTAAAATTTCTACTAATTGCTTTCCCGTAATTGATTTATCTAGCCCCATTCTTTCTGCAACAATTTTTCTTAAATTTCCAATTGATGAATATGCCTCAAAACAGCCATTATTTCCACAGCTACACTTTCGTCCACCGATATCTATAGTCATATGTCCTAATTCAAAACCTGGACTTCTTGCAGATTCAAGTAAATGTCCATCCCAAAAAACAGCACCACCAATACCTGTACCAATACATAAAAAAACACTATCAACATATCCTTTTAAATTACCATATTCTTTTTCTGCAATTGCTGCACACTTTGCATCATTATCTAAATATATTGGAACATTATACTTTTTCTTTAACTCTCCAACTATATTAAATTTATTTAATTTTAAATTATCAGCTTTTACAATAACACCTTTTTTTATAACACCTGGAGATGCTATACCTATCAATTCGATATCCTCAATTTTTGCATCTTTTGTTTCTAAAACTTTACTAATTAATTTATTTATATAAGATATTATTTTGTTATTTGCATCTATTTTATCTTCTTCGACTAGATTCAATTCTTTCTTTGCTAATATATCTCCTGTATTATTTACTAATCCAATACCAATGTGACTTCCACCTATATCTATACCTATTTTCATATCATCACACCTCTTTCTACATAATGACATTATACAAGATTTACATTATCTTAGCAAGAAAAAACTATTTCCAATTGACAATAAATGTTATATATCGAAAAGTCAAATATATTTTTTATGAAATATCTCCCAGCATCACACAATCTGTAACCAATATCTAAAAAATATAGAGTAACAGTAAAGGTATATATAAATTTAGAAGTCAAAGGCATTTAGGAAGGCCCCAGATATCATTTTGACAATAAATTTATATATATACCTTTACTGAGGATTATTTTAAAAAAAATGGAACTAATTATTAGTTCCATTGTAATTACTATTTATTCTTTATAGCTGCTTGAGCTGCTGCCAATCTTGCAATTGGAACTCTGTATGGAGAACAAGAAACATAAGTTAAACCAATTTTATGACAAAATTCGATTGTAGCTGGGTCTCCACCATGCTCTCCACATATTCCAAGCTTAATATCTGGCCTTGTCTGTTTTCCTAAATCTACTGCCATTTTCATCAAACGACCTACACCTTTAGTATCAACTTTTTGGAAAGGATCAAATTCATATATATTTTTTGAATAATAATCTTTTAAGAATTTTCCTGCATCATCTCTACTAAATCCAAAAGTCATCTGTGTTAAGTCATTTGTTCCAAAAGAGAAAAATTCTGCTTCTTTTGCAATTTCATCAGCTGTAATAGCTGCTCTTGGTATTTCTATCATAGTACCTACATGATAACTTAATTCCATACCAGATTCTGCAATTATTTTATCCGCAACTGAAGATATTATATTTTTAACATACTCTAATTCCTTTATTTCTCCAACTAAAGGTACCATAATTTCAGGTACAATATTCATACCCTCTCTATTAACATTTATAGCTGCCTCAATAATAGCCCTTGTTTGCATTTCTGCAATTTCAGGATATGTTACAGCTAGTCTACAACCACGGTGTCCCATCATTGGATTAAATTCATGCAAACCATTTACTATGTCTTTAAGTTCATCAAAAGACATATTCATATCATTAGCTAAACTTCTTATTTCTTCATCTTCATGTGGTAAGAATTCATGTAATGGTGGATCAAGTAATCTTATTGTAACAGGTCTACCCTTCATTTCTCTATATAAACCTTCAAAATCATTTCTTTGCATTGGTAAAATTTTAGCTAACGCTTTTTCTCTTTGTTCTCTTGTTTTAGAAACAATCATCTCTCTTATAGCTTGTATTCTATCTGCTTCGAAAAACATATGCTCTGTTCTACATAATCCAATACCTTCTGCTCCAAATTTATATGCTTGTCTTGCATCTCTTGGAGTATCAGCATTAGTTCTTACCCCTAAAACTCTATATCTATCTGCCCATTCCATTAATTTAGATAAATCTCCAGATATTCCAGGTTCTTCTGTTTCTATCTTTTCACCATATACATTACCTGTGCTTCCATCTAATGATATATAATCTCCTTCTTTGTATATATTTCCCTGAGCATCTTTAAAATATTTTTCTTCCTCATTTACTACAATTTCGCCACATCCAGCAACACAGCATGTACCCATTCCACGAGCTACAACTGCAGCATGTGAAGTCATACCACCTCTTACAGTTAGAATACCTCTACATACATTCATACCTTCAATATCTTCTGGAGATGTTTCTAATCTAACTAAAACCAATTCTTTTTCGCCTGCTTCACTCTGTTTAACTGCTTCCTCTGCTGTAAATACAACTTTTCCTGTAGCAGCACCTGGTGAAGCTGCAAGTCCTTTTGCAATAACTTTTGCTTGTTTTAATTTTTCATGATTAAAATTAGGATGTAATAATTGATCTAATTGTTTTGGTTCTACTCTCATAACAGCTTCTTCTTCACTTATCATTCCTTCTGCAACTAAATCAACTGCTACTTTTAATGCAGCTTGTGCTGTTCTTTTACCATTTCTTGTTTGTAATATAAATAATTTTCCATGCTCAATTGTAAACTCTAAATCCTGCATATCTCTAAAATATTTTTCTAATTTATTTGCATATATTTTAAAATCATTATATGCTTGTTCATCAACTTCTTTTAATGTTTCTATTGATTGTGGTGTTCTAATTCCTGCAACAACATCTTCTCCTTGTGCATTCATCAAATATTCACCATATATATTATTATCTCCAGTAGCTGGATTTCTTGTAAATGCAACACCTGTTCCACAGTCATCTCCCATATTTCCAAATACCATCTCTTGAACATTAACAGCAGTTCCCCAACTTGATGGTATATCATTTAATCTCCTATATGTTATAGCTCTTGCATTATTCCAAGATCTAAAAACAGCTTTAACAGCTTCTATTAATTGTACTCTTGGTTCTTGTGGAAAATCCTGTCCTTTTTTATTTAAATATATCTTTTTGAATCTGTTTACTAATTCTTTTAAATCCTCCGCATTTAGTTCTGTATCTAATTTTACTCCTTTAGCTTCTTTCATGTTATCAATTTCTTTTTCAAAAAGTGATTTTGGTATTTCCATAACAACATCACTAAACATTTGAATAAATCTTCTGTAACTATCATAAGCAAATCTCTCATTTTTTCTTGCTAAAGCAAGTGCTACATAATCGTTTATTCCCAAATTTAAAATTGTATCCATCATACCTGGCATAGAAGCTCTAGCACCTGATCTTACTGAAACTAAAAGTGGATTTTGTGCATCTCCTAATCTTTTACCTGTAGCCTCTTCTAATTTCTTTAAAGATTCAAAAATTTGATCTAAAATATCTGTAGCAATATTTTGCCTATCTTGGTAATATCTTGTACATGCTTCTGTTGTAACAGTAAATCCTTTTGGAATAGGTAAACCTAAATTGGTCATTTCTGCCAAGTTTGCGCCTTTACCACCCAAAAGTTCTCTCATATCTTTATTACCTTCATTAAATAAGTATACATATTTTGTACTCATCTGTAACCTCCTAAATTATTTCTTTTGTTTTATCTTTTGCTATTATACCACAATTATACAAAATTCAACTAAAAAGATAAATTTTTTTATAAATATTTATTAAAAACATATTTTTTGATATAATAATATTGTTTTGAAAGGATAGATTATTTTGAATAAAACAAATTTGTTAAATGAATTTACTAATGTAGAAGATAGATTATTAATAAGTAAAGTTCTTGATAAATTACAATATTGTGAGACTAGAAATAAAATCTCTTACTTACATTTTCTTAATCTGTTTGAAAAAAATTTAATAATTAACTTTCTTAAAAAAATTAAAAAAACAAATTATTTATTCTATGGTGGATATGATAATTGCGAAAGAACAGTTTTATTTTTTTATCCTTCCAAATATGACAATAATATTATTTTGCCCAATATAAAAAATATTATAAAAATATTAAGAATTGAATTACCAAAAGATTTATATTCTAAATATAACCACAAAATATATTTGGGTGGACTAATGAAATTAGGAATAAAAAGAGAAACAATTGGAGATATAATCACCTATGAAACTGGTGCAGATATTATTACTTTAGAAAATATTTCAAATTATATATATAATAATATTCAATCACTTACTAGATTTCAAAAATGCAATTTTTTTGTTTTAAATATTGAAAATCTGAAAAGTATTACTCTTAGTTTCAAAGAATTTGATATTATTCTTCCATCTTTAAGATTAGATTCATTTGTTTCACATGTGATGCACTGTTCTAGAAGTAATGCACTAGAAGTAATTAATGAAGGTAGAGTTTTTGTTAACTTTTCTAATGTTACAAAATATAATAAAATCTTATCTTTAAATGATATTATAACAATAAGAGGAACTGGTAGATTTTATATTACAGAAATTTTAGGAAAAACAAAAAAAGATAATGTTAAAATAAAAGTTAAAAAGCCAATATAAGCAAAAGAAAAGAGGGTTCAGTTGAACCCTTCTTTTTATTATCTACGAATTGCCATATGACGAATATGGCGCATCGTATCTATGAAAACTAGAATCTTTTATCTTTTTTCACTTCCATCTGTTATTGTATTTGATAAGTCAACTTTTATTCTTATTCTAAATAAATAAGATATTGCTTTTCCTACTTTTGATTGTTTAATTCTTTCCCATAAAGATGGTTTTACATTTATTCTAGTATCATTAATATAATCTGTATCTACTGTTACATCTGTTTCTTCTTTTTCCTCTTCTTGCATTTCTATTGGTTCTGGTATTGATTTCAAAGATTCAGCTACTTCAATTCCTATATAACTTAATGCTTTTGACCTATCTTCTATTCTTTCCATATCTATTTCTATATGCAAGTTAGTTTCCAAATTAGAAATTCTTGCATTTATTAATTTTATTGCATCTTTGTAATTATCTGAGCTGTCACTTCTACATCTTCCTATTAATGACAAAGTATCTATTATATCCTCAGGATAATCATCAGATATTTCTTTTATTTTATCTTTCCAATCTTTTTCTTTATTCTCAACTACACTTAATGCATTTTTTAATTGTGCTGCTAATGCGATATTTTTCTCTCTTTGTCTTATTAATTCTTCTATTTGTTTTGTATTTTCTTCGAATTGATTTGTCGCATATTCTACTAATCCATATGCAGCTTTATATACACTAACTGGAAAGTTCTTCTTTTTAGGATACTCTACTAAATACATTTTTATTGATTCTACCAAATCTTTAAAATATGTATCCTCTTCTAATTGAACTATCTGTTTTTTACTATTTGGATTTATTATTTTTTGTACTTTGTCAATATTTGATAATATTTTTTCTTCTGTGATTACCATCTTCACGTTTACTATGCCGTGGCTTTGTAAAAAATAGCATGTAAACCGTCCCCTCCTTTATCCTGCGTAAGGTATTTTTCATTAATACTATTATACAATTAATTTTTTAAAACTACAAGAGAATTTAAATTATTTTGTATATCAATTTCGTTACAATTTTATTACATAATTATTACCTAAGTCAAGCTTTTTCGACATCTTTTTTTTCATTTTTTTCTATTTTTTTCATTTCTTCAAATCTCTTTATTTTTTGAGTTGTAGTTTTTATTAACTCTTCTTCTGTAATAGTTAAATTTCTTATATATTTATATGGTGGCATTGTTTTATTTATTTCTTTTACTTTTTTCCATAATTCTTCCCTTATTTTCTCTTTATCTTCTACATTATATACTTCCTTCATAATATCTTTATCATAAACTATTTTTACTGAAATAGCAGGATCATTATCTTTATCATTTAATCCATAAACAAAAGATTCTTTTACTCCTTCTATTCTATTTACTAAATTTTCTAACTCTTCTGGGTAAATATTTTTTCCATTTTTTAAAACAATTACATTTTTCTTTCTTCCTGTAATATATAGAAAATCATCTTTATCCATATAACCTAGGTCACCTGTATAAAACCATCCATCTTTTATTGCTTCTTTAGTTGCTTCCTCATTATTATAATAACCTAGCATTACCGATGGTCCTTTAACAATAACTTCTCCTATTCCTTCTTTATTTTTATCTACTATTTTTACTTTTATACTTGGAAGTACTTTTCCTACACTACCAAGTCTTGTAAAAACATCATTTTCAGCTGCAACAACTGGAGATGTTTCTGTTAAACCGTATCCTTGTAAAACCTTTAACCCTAAATCATTAAAACCTTTTTCTACTTCTTTATCTAATTCTGCTGCTCCACTAACAAATAATCTAAGTTTGCCACCTAAACTTTCATGAATTTCACTAAATATCTCTCTTCTTTTATCTATACCAAATTTCAATAATAAATTACTTATTTTTATACCCTTTTGTACTTTATCTAATTTTCCTTTTTTCTCAATATTCTTTATTATTTTTTTGTACATATTTTCAAATAATATTGGAACAGATATCATAGCTGTTACTTGATATTCTTTAATATTTTCCGCAATATGCCTTATTCCATCACAAAATACAATTTTAGCACCTATATATATAGGATATAAAAATCCAACTGTACATTCAAATGTATGATGTAAAGGTAAAAATGATAGCATTGTATCTTTCTCATTTAATTCTATTACAGAACATATATCCATAAGATTAGAACATATATTTTTATGTGATAACATAACAGCTTTAGATTTAGAAGTTGTTCCTGATGTAAATAACATTATATTCATTATTTCTGGATTTATTTCTGCATCTAAAAATTTTCTATTACCATCTTCTAATAATTTACTTCCTTTTCTTATTAATTCGTGTTGTGATAATACTCCATCTTTTTTCTCTTCTAAATCCATAGATATATAATATCTTAAATCTGTTGTATTTCTCTTTTTTATATCCATCATTATTTCATCATATTTATGTGAATAAAATATTGCATCTACTCCTGAACGTATTATTAAACTTTCTATTTCATTTGCAGGTAAAGATTTATCTAAAGGAACAACTATTCCTGTTCCATTAACTATAGCAAGATACGCAACTCCCCATTCATATCTATTTTCAGATATTACTGCTATTTTCTTGTTCTTTAATCCCATTTCTATTAATACTGTACCTAAAGCATTAACAGTATCACCTAATTCTTTATACGAAATTTCTTTATACTCCCCTAATTTATCTGTTTTTAATTTATAAGCAATATTATCTGAAAATTTTTCTACTGATTTATTAAGCATATCTTTTAAATCTTTTATTTTCACAAATTCATGATATTTCTTTTTCATATTAATTACCCTTTCATTTATTTTTGTACTTTTTCATATACATTATATATATATTTAACGAAATTTTCAACTATACTGATTTATTTCATAACTATTTAGAGCAATTAAATCCTTGATATAAAAACTAATGTACTTTTTATGAAGTAACAATTCGTGGGGACCAGCAAGCCTACAGTCTGTTATATATTATTTCATATTTTTTATATATTATATTACAGACTGTGTGATGCTGGGAGTTACAAATAAAAAATACATTAGTTTTTATATCAAAGAAAGTTATTATCGAATAGTTATATTATTTCATTATGTCATAGAAATTTTCAAATACATATCCCTGATCTCTAAAATAATTTATTACATCTTGAAGAGCATCAGCTGTTGTCTGTTTATCTCCAGCATCATGCATTAATAACACTACACTTTGTTTATTTCCTACTGTTTCAGATAAATTTTGTATTAATTGTTCCTTTGTAAATTTTCCTTCCGCATCTTTTGTTAATGCACTCCAATCTACATGCATTATTCCATTTTGTTCTAATAATGCAATAGCTTCTTTTTTTACAGTAGCATATTTACCTCCTGAAGCACCTCCTGGGAATCTAAATAAATGTGAATTATAACTTTGATTTCCTATTGCATTTCTAATAGAATATTCTGTTTTATTAAACTCATCCAAAACATTATATGGATTTGCATATATTGAACTATATTGATGACTATATCCATGGTTTGCTATATAATGCCCCTCATCATATTCTCTTTTTAAAATATTTGGATATAAATCAACTCTATTTCCTAAAACGAAAAATGTTGCTTTTACATTGTTTTGTTTCAATATATCTAATATTTGAGGTGTTACATTCTTAGATGGACCATCATCAAAAGTTAAAAAAACTCTTTTATAATCAGATGAATATATATGCTTCATTTTTTCCTTTGCAGCATTTGTCAATCTAGGTTGTATACTAGTCATTAATACATTATTAGCTATTTTAGCTATTTTCTTATCATCTATTATATATATTACATTATCATTTGGTTTAACCTCTTCTTGATTAACATTTTCTGTATTTATATTTTGTGTATTCAAATTATTATTTACTACATTTTCCATAGCAATTTGTGTATTATTTCTTTTCACACTTTGAATACATAAAAATATTGATATGCCTATTATTATTAATATTATTACAGTAAATATTATATGTTTATAATTTAATTTTTTTCTTTTTATATCTGGTAACATTAAGTCTATCATAATATCTCCACTTTCATTTTTTATTACATATATATAATATATTTATTTCTCTTTTTTTTCAACATATTCTTACAAAATTATATAAAATATATTAAAACAAAATTCACTTACAAAAAAATTAGGATATAACAAAATCTTTAATTTCGTTATATCCTATTTTTTATTTATTTTTACTCATCTTTACTTGTATTAATTTTTAATAATTTGAATATCTCAACTATTAAAATTGGTGAAAAGACTAATAATATAACTTCTAATACATTTTCTATTGGTAATTCTACTATACTAAATATATTTCTTAAAGCTGGTACAAATAATATTATAAACATCATAATAGCAGATGCTATCGTTGCTAATATTAATTTTTTATTATCAAATATTCCGGTTTTGAATATAGATAATTTATTATCTCTTATATTAAATACATGAACAAGCTGTGAAAATGCAAGCACTGTAAAAGCCATTGTTTGAGCAATTTCAAGTCTCATATGCTCTGTTTGATTTGGTGTAGCTAGACCAATACAATATGCTATAAGAGTTATAGTTCCTATCATAATACCCTGATATATAACTCTCCATATCATACCTTTTGTAAATATACTGCTTCCAGCCTTTTTAGGTTTTTTATTCATTATATTTTTTTCTGGTGGATCTACTGCTAGTGCTAATGCTTGAAGAGAATCTGTAACAAGATTAATCCACAAAATGTGTATTGGTAATAATGGAGCTAAATTTGATATATCTGTTATTCCGAAAGTACTTGCTAAAATTGGAGTAATCAATATTGCTACAAATAATGTTATTATCTCTCCAACATTACTAGATAATAAATATTGAATTGCTTTTAATATATTGTTATATATTCTTCTTCCTTCTTCAACTGCTGACACTACTGTAGCAAAATTATCATCTGTTAATATAACATCTGCCGCTTCTTTTGCCACATCAGTTCCTACTACTCCCATAGCACAACCAATATCTGCAGTTTTTAGAGCTGGAGCATCATTTACTCCATCACCTGTCATTGCAACCACATTACCCTTTTTCTGCCATGCCTTAACAATTCTTACTTTATGTTCTGGAGAAACTCTTGCATACACAGAATAATTTTCTATATTTTTTTCTAATTCGCTTTGTGGCATTTGTTCTAATTCTGCACCTGTAATAGCTTCCGTATCATTTTCTAAAATTCCTAATTGTTTTGCTATTGCAGTAGCTGTTAATTTATGATCACCTGTTATCATTATAGGTTTTATACCTGCTGTTTTACATTTCTTAACTGCTTCTTTTGCTTCTTCTCTTGGTGGGTCAATCATCCCTACCATTCCTATAAATATTAAATCTTTTTCTAATTCTTTTATTTCTTCTTCATTTGGAATTGTATTTAATTCTTTATATGCAAAACCTAGTACTCTTAATGCATTATTTGCCATTAACATATTATTTTCAGAAACTTTTTTTCTGTATTCCTGTAAATCATTTTTTATATTACCATCTAGAGTATAACTTATGCATCTTTTCATTAACTCATCTACAGCGCCTTTGGTGAAAACTATATATTTTCCGTTATATTCATTTACAGTTGTCATTAATTTTCTTTCAGAATCAAAAGGTATTTCTCCAACTCTTTTATGTGTATCCATTATATTTTTTGCATCTTTATCTATTTTATAAGCTAAATCTACAAGTGCTGTTTCTGTTGGATCTCCTGTTAACTTTTTATCTTCACCTATTTTTGTATCATTACATAATACTCCTGAATCTATTAATAATTCAAACTCCTTACTTTTATCATTTATCTCTGATACTTTAGTTAAATTATTATTATAAAATACCATTTCTACAGTCATCTTATTTTGTGTTAATGTTCCTGTTTTATCTGAACAGATTACACTACTACTTCCTAAAGTCTCAACAGAAGGTAAATTCTTTATTATGGCATTCTTCTTTACCATTCTCTGAACACCTATTGCCAAAACAATAGTTGATACTGCTGGTAATCCTTCCGGTATAGCGGCAACTGCTAAACTAACTGCTGTCATAAACATATGGATTGGTTCTTTTCCATAAAGTAATCCTATTACGAAAATTATTACACAAATTATTAATGCAGCAATTCCTAATATTTTTCCAAGCTTATTTAATTTTAATTGTAGAGGTGTTTGTGTATTTTCTGTTTCATTAATTATTCCAGCAATCTTACCAACTTCAGTATTCATTCCAGTTTCTACAACAATTCCTTTTCCTCTACCATAAGTAATTAAACTTGATGAAAAAAGCATATTAGTTCTATCACCTATACCAATATTTTTATCTTCTATAACATCTGAACTTTTTTCTACTGGTACAGATTCTCCTGTTAATGCAGATTCTTGTGACTTTAAATTTACAGATTCTATTATTCTTAAATCTGCTGGAACATAATCTCCTGTATCTAAAACAACAATATCTCCTGGTACTAATTGTCTAGATTCAACTATTTCTATTTTTCTATTTCTTATAACCTTTGCTACATGATTACTTAGTTTTTTCAATGCTTCTAATGACTTTTCTGCTTTATTTTCTTGAATAACACCAATTATTGCATTTAGAATAACAACAATTAATATTATTATTGTATCTGTTAATCCTTCTCCCTCAGCTACTCCAACAATTCCGAGAAACAATTGCAGAGATTATTAAAACAATAATCATAAAATCTTTAAATTGTTCAAAGAATTTTACAATTATGCTCTTTTTCTTTTTTGATTTTAACTCATTGTATCCATATTTATTTCTAGCATTATTAACTTCATTTTCGCCTAATCCGTTTTCTATATTTGTATTTAATTCACTTTCTACTTCTTCTATAGATTTATTAAACCAATTATTTTCCAAATACAATTCTCCTTTCTTTATGATTATATTTTATTAACCATAAAATATTTTTCTTTATACTTATATCATAAAACTTAACTGATATTCAACCATAAAAATATTATATGTACATTTTTATTATGTTCTTTTATTTAATATAAAACAATATTACATAAATTATACATAAAATATCTTTTTGTAAGAAAAAACTAATGTATTTTTTATTTGTAACTCCCAGCATCGCACAGTCTGTACAATTAATATTAACTAAATTAACTAAAATAGCAATAAAGTGATATATATAAATTTAGAAGTCAAAGGCATTTAGGAAGACCACAGCTATCATTTTGACAATAAATTTATATATATCACTTTATTGCGGATTATTTTATAAATATATTCTTATATAATTACCCTATAACAGACTGTAAGCTTGCTGGTCCCCACGATTGTTACTGCATAAAAAGTACATTAGTTTTTTCTTACAAGTAACTTATATATTAATAGTTACAATTATACATATTTCCCATAATATTTTCCTTGATATATTAATATAATTATTATATAATATTTTTCATACGGGGATGTATTTGGTTTTCGACAGTAATTTAGAAGTATAAATAGCGAGTGGTGGATGTTCGCTTCGGCCACCTTAACAAAAGCGAATTTAAATATAAACGCTAAGAATAATAATAATTATCAATTAGCTTACGCTGCCTAATTGCAGTGTCATCTTTATATAAAGTCCCACGGTTATATAAAGGTGTCCAAATAGTGGGTAACGATATTATTTCTCGCTCTAGAATAATGGGTATTTTTGAGCTAGTATAAAATTGGTTTTGTTTATTAATCCACTTTTATATGAATTTAAATAATAAACTGCACTCGGAGAAGTTTATATGGAAAAATTATTGGACAGGGGTTCGACTCCCCTCATCTCCACCAATTATGCGACTTTTAGTCGCAATAAACAATTAATATCAAATAGTAATGAAAAAAGTAGGAAAAATTTTTAAATCCTACTTTTTAATTTGCAATATTATGTAAATTGTAGTAAAATATATTTGATATGATTTTAATAAATCTTCCTCGCTATACTTGAGGATATTTTACAACAATTAAGGAGGATTAACTATGAAAATGGAAAAAAATAATAATTTGGATTTTGAGGAAATTGTTGATGTATTATCGCGGAATCTTAGTATAAGAGTTATAAAATATTATACGATTTGTAATCAGCAATTTGAATATTCTTTTAGCTATAATAATGCTCCAAAGGCTACTCAACAAAAATTCAAAAAAATTTTTGTTGAACATCTTCGGAGAAAACTTGAAGTATTAAATAAAAGAATTCCTTTAATTTATACAACAAATACTCTTCCTAGTAATAATCGTCTAAAAACATCAAATATAAATATGCTAGAAGTATTTGATTGTTTACCTTCGCTTTCCAAATGGGAAGCATATATTTTTCCATTCGATACTACAATTACAATTGAGTTAATAAATAGATATGAGAATAATTCATATTTTAATTGTTATATATCAGATTGGATATTAAATAATTATTAATAATAAATAATTTTCAAATTTACTTGAATTTAAAAATTATTTATGCTATTATAATTAATAGTTTTAGGGGTATAGTACATCGGTAGTATAACGGTCTCCAAAACCGCTGAGCTTGGTTCGATTCCAAGTACCCCTGCCAAAAAAGAAGCTTTTAAAAGCTTCTTTTTTTTGTTAACTATTTACAATAATCTATATCATTGCTGATGAAATATGAAAGACACTAATTTTATCCTTCAACATCATTTGTGCTTCTTTTAATATCTTATGATCATCATCTAATAATATAGCATAATCATATTCTTTAATTTTTTCCTTTATTTTCTCTGCTTTTATAATATTTCTATTTGTTTTATCATACTCCCCTAATTCTTTATTAATAAAAATCCAATTTTCTTCTTTTATAAAATTCACATATTTTCTTAACCAATTTTTCTTTTCTTCTATTATTTTACTATTTCTAGCTAATGTTAATATGTATAAATCTATATTAGGTATTTCGTCTATATTTTTTAATATATTAATAATATATTCAACTGGTTCATATTCACTATACCCACTATTCATTTTCTGTGTAACTAATTCTTCTGGATATACCTCATACTCAGTAATTGTTCCATCCATATCTATAAACATAGCTATTCTTTTATTTTCCTTACATATATTTTTTATTTTATTTATAAACTTTTCCATAAAACCTCCATTTTATCAACATAAAATTTAACTAAATAAATTTTTATTAGCACAAGAGCAAATGCCCTTGTGCTAATTTTTACAGTAAATATTTCAAAACCACACTATAAATTTTCTGATTCATTTCATATATATCCATATCATCAGTTTTTATACATTCTTTATCAAACTTTATATATTTGAAAAACTCTATAAAATCCTCATTATAAGTTTCTATATACTCTTTATTAACTAATCTACCTTCTCCACCTCTACGCTTAATAGCTACTTCTGGTTCTACCATAAGTGCAATAAATAAGTCAGGTTCTAATTTCTTTACAAATGTGTTCCTAAACTCATTATAGTTGTTTACCTTACATTTTTTCTCCTTTAAAAACTTCCAGCCATAAAACATACTATCTATAAGTCCTCTATCTATAAGAACAATATCTGCTTGTGAATGAATTGCCTTTAAAATTCCAGCTTGTGTTACAAAATGCATCCACATATTAGCATCAAAAGTTCCCTTTTCAATTTCACTAGGTAAAGATTCCGCAGATTCTCTTAATACCATTACATTATAGTTTTTACTCCGTAACATATTAGCTACAGTTCCGATAGTTGTAGTTTTGCCTGCCTCTGGTGTGCCTGAAAATTCTACCATAAAAGGTTTTGATTTTGACATAATTATGCCCTCCAATCAATTTGTTTTTTAACATTACATATTATACTATAAATATATTTTTTTTACTACAAATTTTTTTAAAATATCACTCTTTTTATTTTAATGAATAATTAATAGTGAACAATTTTTTTAATTTTATTAAAATATATACTCCACTTGATACAGTAATAATCAATTAAGCTTAATTGATTATTACTGTATTATGTTTACTTTTCCATTATTTTTTGATATACTTATACTTGTAAATATTTAAATGGAGGTATTATTATGGATACTATTTCAACTGAAAATTTATCCCAAATTATTTCTAATGCTAACACGTTTGCAATTATTACTCACAAACGGCCAGATGGAGATGCCATTTCCAGTGCACTTGCAATATTCTGGTATTTAATTGACATTGGAAAAAATAAAAACAATATTGATGTTATTATTCCTGAGTTTAATAATGATTTTTCCTTTATTCCAGGAATTGAGCATCTAAAAAAGATTAATAGTAAAAAGCAATATGATCTAGTAACAGTTGTTGACTGTGCTACTTTACATTTATTAAAAGGATGTAATATATTAAAACATGCAAAACAAACTATTTGTTTTGATCATCATGAAAAAACATCAATAAATACTACGTACAGTTTTATTGATATATCAGCACCATCTTGTACATGTATTATCTATAAATCTCTTAATTGTACAAGTAAAGATTTTCTTAATTGTATTGCCATTGGATTAATTTCCGATACAGTAAATTTAACTTTAAATGTAACAAAACTAGGATTATCTATTATTGATGAGTTAAAAGATTTTGGAATCGATATAAATTATTTATTATCCAAATTAATGTATCAAAATAATAGAACAATACAATTGGTAGAAATCGCAAAAGAAAGAGGATATTTTATTAAGGCAAAAAATAAATCAGTTTTTTGTACTTATTTATTACAAAAAGATTTATTAAACTCTGAAAAAACTTTAACTCAATTAAATCATAAGGCAATAATTTTTGAACTTCAAAAATTATTAAATTATAACTCATTAATTTTATTAATTGAAAATAATAAGGGTGAATTTAGAGGCTCTTTACGTACACATGATGATAACATAAATCTAAATAAAATTTGTTTAAAACTTGTATCTGAAGGTAAAATAATTAAAGGCGGAGGGCACAGTTATTCAGCAGGTTTTACAGCAAAAGGAGAACATGATGAAATAATAAAATTATTTGCTTATGAAATTTTATCATAACTAAAAAAGCTCAAGTTTTCAAAAAAACTTGAGCTTATTTTTTTAGTTAATTAGTCATGTTCAATAGAATCATTTAATCAAATAAAAAGTATATTTGATTTTTTACCACTAATAAATTTCATTCTAAAATGTAATGTTAATTATCCTACTTACAAAATCTATGATTGCCTATTGTTACAGTCATTGGTCTAGACCAAATCCATTTATTGGTAGCAGTATTTGGATTAAAATAATATATTGCACCATATGTTGGATCCCAACCATTTAAAGCATCTTGAGCAGCTTTTTTGGCAGTACTATTAGGAGTTAGATTTATTTGCCCATCACTAACAACATCAAAAGCTCCTGACTGGTATATTACTCCTGATATAGTATTTGGAAAAGATGAACTTTTTACTCTATTTAAAACAACTGCAGCAACTGCAACTTGCCCTGCATATGGCTCTCCTCTTGCTTCCCCATAAACTAATCTACTTAATAAATTTAAATCACTACTATTACTATTTGATGAACTAGAACCACTAGATGAAGAATATATCCCCATAGCTTTTAAAGTGTTAGGCCCTGCTATACCATCTACAGTAAGTCCATTTTTTCTTTGAAAATACTTAACAGCATTTACAGTTTGAGTACCATATATTCCATCTATATTACCACTATAATATCCCCATCTTTTTAATTTAGTTTGTATTTGAGTTACTTCACTACCTCGTGAACCATACTTAGAAAGAGCTATTACAGAATTATTTGTAATAAAAATATCATAAGTATATAAAAGAGTAAATATAATAACTATTATTGAAATAAAAGCTATAACCTTTGTAGTCATTTTTGAATTTTTTATTTTTTTAATCATATTTCTCCACCTCTAGCATTGTTTGTAGATTTTAATTTATATAAATCCATATATTTTCTTTGAAATATATTCTCTCCTTATATGGATTTTTTATACAAAAAAGGTGATAAATAATTGAAAAAAATACAAATTTTTTTATTTAATACTGTTATATTAATAGTAACTTCATTAATAATCAGCTCTTGCTCTATGTTTTTTGACATATATGTAGCTAATAAAATAGGTAGTGAATCAATAGGACTATTTGGGCTTATAATGTCTGTATATATGTTTGCAATGACTATAGCTAATTCTGGTATAAGTTTAGCATCAACTAGAATTGTAGCTGAAGAATTATCTATGAATTCTGAATCTGGTGCCAAAATTGCAATACAAAAATGTATACTATATAGCTTATTTTTTGGTAGTATAGCATGTATACTTTTAATAGCACTTTCTCCAATTATATGTAAATATATATTACATGACAGAATATCTAGCATAGTGCTATATATTATTGCAATAAGCTTACCTTTTTCATCTGTTACAATATCAATAACTGGATATTTTACAGGTGTAAAAAGAATATACAAAAATTCTCTTTATGATATATTTGGATTATTAATAAAAATAATATTTATTGTTATCGGCTTTAGATTTTTTAATTATGACAATATAGAAACAGCTTGCATAATATTAGTTGGAGCAAATACGCTATCTGAAATATTTTCTTTTATATTTCTTTACATATTATACTTTTATGACAGCCGAAAAAATTTATCTAAACCAAGAGGTGATAATAATACTTATCTAAGAAGAATATTAAAAATTTCTCTACCTGTTGCAATAACTTCATATGTAAGATCTGGTTTATCTACTATTAAACATTCTCTAATTCCTATAAGGCTCGAAAAATCTGGTCTTTCATGTGAGGCATCACTTTCTACTTATGGAATGATAAACGGAATGGCAATGCCTATATTAATGTTTCCTGGTCTATTTGTAAATTCTATCTCTAGTTTACTTATACCTGAATTTGCTCGCTATAACATAAAAAAAGATTTTAAAAGAATGAATGAAATAATAAATGTATTATTTAGACTAGTAATTACATTTTCTATATGTGTTATAGGTGTATTTTTATTATTTCCAAATGAGATTTCTAAATTTACATATAATAATATAGAAATAGCAAAATTTGTTTTACTACTTTGTCCTTTGCTCCTATTTATGTACTTAGATCACGTAATTGATGCTATTTTAAAAGGTATAGATAAGCAAGTTGGAGTTATGTTCTGCAATATTTTAGATTTGTTTATTAGTATTTTTTTAATATATAATTTAATTCCTATTTTTGGAATAATTGGTTATATTATTGTAATTTATATTAGTGAATTTTTAAATTTTTCTGTTAGTCTATTTCAGTTATATAAAGCAACAAAATTTAATTTAAATATAGTTAAAATACTATTAATCCCTCTTATATCTATTTTAGTAACAATGATTATTTCAACAAATTTATTTTCTTATACTAGTAATATTTTTAATATTATTTGCAATATTATTATTTTTATTTTAATATTTTTATTTACTAATATATATTTGAATATCATACAAAAAAAATTCCAATGAAATATCATTGGAATTTTCTGTAGTTAATTATTTTATTTTTCTGTCTTTTGTTGCAGCTTGTAAAAATTTTTCCCATTAATTACAAAAATTTTTTCTTTATGATTTTCATCCATTTTAATCCTATAGGAAAAATAAGAAAGTAAAGAAGCTTTGACACGTTCATTAATTTTATCCTGCTCTACTAAAATCCATGTAGATGTTTTATTTACTACAGCTTCATTACTCTTTTGCAAAAGTTCTGCAACCGTCACCCAATCTTTAGCATTTAACGAATATACATACATATTTAATGCTAAAAAATTTTTGGTACCTTTTAAAACTTTTTTAACTGCATTTTTGTCATTTAACTGCATAAATTATACAGCCTCCTTATAAGTTATATATTTTTATTATATATCACTTATTATGTAAAGTCAATTATATTATAATATGATTTTTCTTTATTTCTTTTTTTGGCTTATGATTGCTAAATCGCAATTTATTAATAAAATAGTCGATTTTCCATATACAATAAAAAAATAAATCTCTAATATTAAAAATATTAGAGATTTATTTTTTTAGAAGAGTTTACCATATTCCTTTTTTATAAAATAAAAAGTCATCCCTTCTTTAATTTTTTCAAACCTTCTGTTATCTTCCGTCTTTTTAAAAACGTAATTGAAATAATTAATCAAAGCATCAATTACATTCTTAGTAAGGATATCTTTGGATATTTCTATCCATTTTCCTCGCGGTCCCTTTTGATTTTCTTTTTCAAGAATATCAATGATCAGCCATTCTTCTTTTGTTAAGACTTCTTGATAGTATTGTATAGTTCTTAACCGTGCATTTGCAATTTTTTCTAAGATTTCCTCCCTTTCCTTGTTTACTTCTTTTACGTTTTTTAGAGTTTCTTTAATCAAAGCAACCCCTCCCTTAATATTTGCTAATAATATTATAACATTATAAATTATGTAAAGTCAATTTTTTTTACAAAATAATCCTTTAATATTAAAGGTTTATTTATAATTTAATTATTTTTGCTATAATTGCATATTTTACACCATTTAAATTACATTTATTATTAATTTATAATATTTCAATTCTTATTAAATTTTCTCAGTTAATAATTTATTAAAAATTAATACAACATTTCTATGTAAAGTCAAATATAAAATATTTTATATTTGACTTTTAAATTTATAATTTAACAACAATTTCTTATTTTACTACATAACATATATATAGCGGTTAAAGCAGATAATATACCTAAAATCACTGCTAATACAATTATTGCTGCTAAATTAGCTAATATTGTTGAAGCAATAGCAGCCCCTATTAATAATCCTATTGTAAACAAGAACAAAGTTAATAATATAGCCAATATTATGCATAAACAATTTCTTTTTTTATCTTTTTTACAACAACTTATACTTATTTGTGGTTCCATATATTCCACCTCCTATTTGAGAATGGTATACTACATTATATGTAAATTCATAAAAAAGGTGAATTTATTATTGACTATTAAATTATTAAGTTTTATAATTATTCTATAATTATTCGAAAGAAGGGGCTTTTATGAGATTCTCTAAATGTAGGACTTATTTTATCTCAACAAGAAATTTTATTCTCTTATCTTACGAATTTATTTTTCAACCAAATAAATTTTTTGAGAGAATAATTTCTCGTATTCCAAAAGTTTTTGACCCCTTAGGTAAATTAGATATAGAAGAATTATATTCTTCATATAATTTACCTAAAAAAGAAGCAATCTAATGATTGCTTCTTTTTACTATATTTTTTCTTATTAAATTCCCATTATTTCATATCCATTGTCTGCATAAATTATTTGACCTGTAATACATCTAGACATATCACTAAATAAAAATGTTACAACATCTCCAACTTCTTCTTTTGTTACATTTCTCTTTAATGGTGCTCTTTTTTCAACAACATCTAATATAGTATTAAAATCTTTTATTCCCTTCGCAGATAATGTTTTTATTGGACCTGCAGATACTGCATTTACTCTTATATTTTTATTTCCTAACTCACTTGATAAATATCTTACACTACTTTCCAAAGCAGCTTTTGCAATTCCCATAACATTATATCCATTTAAAACTTTTACAGAGCCATAATAGCTTAGTGCAACTAAACTAGCATTATCACTTAATAAATCTATCTCATCTGCTATTCTAGCAACAGCTACAAATGAATATGCACTTATTTCACATGCATGTAAAAAACCTTCCCTAGATGTTTTTATAAAATCATTCCTTAAATCTTCTGTATTTGCATGTGCAATACTATGTAATATACAATCTATTTTACCAAACTTCTCTTTAATAGCTTGAAAAGTTTCTCTAATAGCTTCATCACTTGAAACATCACATTGATATAAACTAGCATTTGGTATTTCTTCTAATAATTGTTTTGATTTTTCTCCACTACTTTCTGAATTATATGTAAATATTATATTTTTTGCTCCAGCTTTATATGCTGATAATGCAGCCCCCCATGCAATACTCCATTTATTTCTGATACCCATAATTAGAACATTTTTACCTTCTAAAATCATTATTTACCCCCTATGATTTACATACTTCTATATTTATTATATCTTTTACTCAATAATTCATTACTATTTATTGTTTTATATTCTTTATTAAAACTTTCTATTTCTTCTTTCATATCTGCAGCAATTTTTTCTACAGAAAATTTTTCATTTTCTATATATTCTTTTAATATTTTATCTATTTTTCCCATATCATACAAATCTTTTGCAGTTAATTTCATAATATTTGCTGCCTCTTGAACCCTTGATGAATCCTTCCATAATATACTTGCAAATCCTTCTGGTGAAAGTATAGAATATATTGCATTCTCAAGCATAATAACTTTATCTGCAACTCCTATTGCCAAAGCTCCTCCACTTGAACCTTCTCCAATTACAAATGCTATTATAGGAGTTTTTAATCTTGCCATTTCAATTAAATTTTTTGCAATTGCTTCTCCCTGTCCTCTTTGTTCTGCCTCTATACCTGGATAAGCTCCTTTTGTATCTATAAAAGTAACTATAGTTCTATTAAATTTTTCTGCTTGTTTCATTAATCTTAAAGATTTCCTATAAGCCTCTGGATTTGGCATTCCAAAATTTCTCATTATATTCTCTTTTGTATTTCTACCTTTTTGCTCTGCAATTATTGTATATTTAGAATTGCCTATACTACCAATTCCACAAACTATAGACTCATCATCTCTATAATATCTATCACCATGTAATTCTATGAACTCATCAAATATATTATCTATGTAATCTAATGCAGTTGGTCTTGAAGCTAATCTTGCAAGTTTAACTTTTTCCCATGCAGTTTTTTCCATTTTAACCTCCATTTGAGCTAATTTAACTCTAACAAAAATTTATTAAATAAGCCTTATACATTAATCTTCATTTTTATGCAATCTTAACAATCTTGATAATGTGTTTTTCATATCTTTTCTATCAACAATCATATCTATAAAGCCATGCTCTAATAAAAACTCTGATGTTTGAAAACCTTCTGGCAATTCTTGTTTAATTGTATTTTTTATTACCCTAGGTCCTGCAAAACCAATCATTGTTTCTGGCTCTGAAATTATAATATCTCCTAAGCTTGCAAAACTTGCTGTTACACCTCCATAAGTTGGATCTGTAAGTACTGATATATATAGCAATCCTGCTTCATCTAATCTTGCTAATGCTGCACTTGTTTTTGCCATTTGCATTAAAGACACAATTCCCTCTTGCATTCTGGCACCACCAGAAACACAAAATATAATTAATGGTAATCTTTTTTCTATAGCTTTTTCTATTGAGTATGTTATTTTTTCTCCTACAACATATCCCATACTTCCCATTAGAAAGTTACCATCCATTACACAAATTACTGTCTCCTCATTATCTATTTTACCTATTCCACATAAAACAGCTTCCTTTATTCCTGTCTTTTGTCTTAATATCTCTATCTTTTTACTATAATCTGCTAGGTTTAAAGGATTAGGTGTTTCTATATTTAATTCAAATTCATTAAATATACCTTCATCTACAATTTGTTTTATCCTTCTTCTACTAGATAATCTAAAATGATACCCACAATTTGGACATATACTATAATTATTATGTACATCTTCTTTATATAATATTTCTTTACATTTATTACATTTAACCCATTTTCCAACTGGTATATCTGGTACTTTAGTAATTTTTCTTTCCATAACTTTCTCCTATTTTTTAGTAAACTCCTTTGCTATAAATGATGTGTCATAATCACCTGAAATAAATTTTTTATTATTTAAAATTTTTATTAAATAGTCAATATTTGTAGTAATACCTTCGATATTAAATTCACTAAGTGCTCTTTTCATTTTTGCAATAGCTGCATTTCTATCTTCAGCATGTACTATTAATTTTGCAATCATTGAATCATAGTTAGGTGGTATAACATAACCTTCATACACTCCTGTATCAACCCTAACTCCATTTCCTCCTGGTAAATTTAATTTTTTTATTTTACCCGGACATGGCATAAAATTCTTATCTGGATTTTCTGCATTTACTCTACATTCAATACTATGTCCTTTTTGACGTATATCGTCTTGTTTTAATCCTAATTTTTCACCTTCAGCAATTTTTATTTGATATTTTACTATATCTATATCTGTCATCATTTCAGTAACTGGATGTTCTACTTGTATTCTGGTATTCATCTCCATGAAATAAAAATTTTTATGCTTATCTACTAAAAACTCAATTGTACCCGCATTTGTATAATTTGCTGTTTTTGCAACTTTTACTGCTGCTTCTCCCATTTTCTTTCTTAATTCATCATTTAATACCGTAGATGGGCTTTCTTCTAATATTTTTTGATTTCTCCTTTGAATTGTACAATCTCTTTCGCCTAAATATACAACATTCCCATGCTCATCTGCAAGTATTTGTATTTCAACATGCCTAGGATTTTCAACAAATTTTTCTATATATATTTCTTCATCATTAAAAGAAACTTTTGCTTCTTTTTTTACAATATTATATGCTTCTTCTAATTCTTCCTCTTTATTAACTAATCTTATACCCTTTCCGCCTCCGCCATTAGCTGCTTTAATCATTATTGGATAACCTATTCTATTTGCTACTTCTTTTGCACTTTCATAATCTGTTATACTCCCTTCAGAACCCGGTATTACAGGTACTCCTGATTTTTTCATCATCTCTTTTGCATTAGATTTATTGCCCATCATATCAATTACATTATAATTTGGTCCTATGAATTTTATATTACATTCCTCACACATTTTTGCAAACTTAGAATTTTCAGATAAAAATCCAAAACCAGGATGTATCGCTGTAGAATTTGTTAAACATGCTGCTTCTAATATATTTTTAACATTTAAATAACTTTTATTTGAACTAGCTGGTCCTATACATACAGCTTCATCTGCAAGCTTTACATGTAATGAATCTTTATCTATATCTGAATATATTGCAACTGTTTTTATATTCATTTCCCTGCAAGCTCTTATTATTCTTAATGCAATTTCTCCTCTATTTGCTATTAATATCTTATCAAACATTTTTTATCTCCTCTTATTGTTATTTTATTGCAAAAGTAAGTTCACCTTTTACCGCTACTTCTCCATTTACTGTAGCTACTGCACTTCCTATTCCTATAGGCCCTTTTCTTTTAATTATATTAACTTCTAATTTTAGTACATCACCAGGAATAACTTGTCTTTTAAAACGTAATTTATCTACTCCTCCAAATAATGCTATTTTTCCTTTATATTCTGGTAATGATAATATAGCAACTGCACCAGTTTGAGCTAAGGCTTCTATTATCAACACTCCTGGCATAATTGGTTCTCCTGGAAAATGCCCTTGAAAAAAGCTCTCATTCATACTAACATTTTTATATGCAATAGCACTTTCACCAGGTACAACACTTTCCACTTTATCCACTAATAAAAATGGATATCTATGTGGTAAAATTTCCATTATTTCTTTAATATTCATAATTCCTCCATCTATTTATTATTTTATAACAAATAATTTTTTACCGTAATCTACCATTTCTTCATCTTTAACTAATATTTCTACAATTTCTCCGTCTTCTTCTGCTTCTATTTCATTCATTAATTTCATAGCTTCAATTATGCAAAGTTTATCACCTTTTTTAACTTTTGATCCAACTTCTACAAAAGGTTTAGCATCTGGTGATGGTTTTGAATAAAATGTACCTACCATTGGTGAAGTAATATATTTTTTATTTTCGATACTAGTATTATTATTCTCTACTTCTTCATTTTTTCCTTTTTCTACTTTTACATCATCTTCGTCTTCTATTACTACTTCTTTTTCTTTAGCTTTTTTTATGTTGTTGTCTTTCTCCATTTTAATTTTTGTACCATCTGGGAATTCTATTTTTATTGAATTTAATTTAGAATTTCCCATATCATCCATTAATTTTTTTATATCTTTATATTCCATAATTATACCTCTTTCCATGCCTTTATTATAATACTACTATTATGTCCGCCAAATCCTAAAGAATTTGACATTACATAATTCAATTCTTTTTGTCTTGATTTATTGGGAACTATATCTAAATCACATTCTTCATCTTTAACTTTATATCCTATAGTTGGTGGCAATATAGAATCTTTAATTGCCTCTACACAACAAATTGCCTCTACTCCTCCTGCAGCTCCTAATAAATGTCCTGTTGCTCCTTTTATAGATGACATAGCTAATTTATATGCATATTCACCAAATACAGTTTTTACTGCCGCTGTCTCATATTTATCATTTAAACCTGTTGATGTTCCATGTGCATTTATATAATCTATCATTTCTGGTGATATATTTGCATCATCTAATGCATTCTTCATAGCTCTTGCTCCACCTTCACCACCAGGTGCTGGTGCTGTTATATGAAATGCATCTGATGTTGCTCCATATCCAACTATTTCTGCATATATTTTTGCTCCTCTTTTTTTAGCATGCTCTAATTCTTCTAGCAAGATAACTCCTGCTCCTTCTCCCATTACAAATCCATTTCTTTCTTTATCAAAAGGAATACTTGCTCTGTTTTTATCTTCAGTTGTAGATAATGCTTTAATATTTGTAAAGCCTCCTATTCCCAATTCATTTATTGAAGCTTCTGTTCCTCCAGCTAGCATCATATCTTGATATCCATGTTTTATAATTCTATAACTTTCTCCTATTGCATGTGTTCCACTCGCACAAGCTGTTGTTATAGAAAATGATTCTCCTTTTGCTTTAAATTCTATTGAAACATTACCTGCTGCCATATTTAATATAGACATTGGTATAAACATTGGAGATATTCTATCTGGACCTTTTTGGTCAGATATTTTTGCTTGTTCATAAATTGTTGTTAATCCTCCTATTCCAGAGCTTATAGCAACTCCAAATCTAGTATTATCTATATTGTTAATATCTAATTCTGCATCTTCTACTGCTTCTCTTGAAGCTATTAATGCAAATTGTGAAAATCTATCCAATCTTTTTACTTGTTTTTTCTCAAAATAATCTTCTGGATTATAATTCTTTACTTCTCCTGCAAGTTTAACTTTTACTCTATCTGTATTAAATAAAGTTATATTATCAATTCCACATTTTCCGTCTTTTATATTGTTCCAAAATTCTTGTACACTATTTCCAACAGGAGTTATAGCTCCCATACCTGTAATAACAACTCTTCTTGTACTCATTTTTTTCCTCCTTATATTACATGACCATTCCGCCATCTATATTTATTACTTGACCAGTTATATATGAATTTTTATCTGATACTAAAAATTCAACTAAATTTGCAATTTCTTGTGGTGTACCCATTCTTTTTAATGGTATTTGACTTAAAATATTTTCTTTAACATTATCTGATAAAACATCTGTCATTTTTGTTTCAATAAAACCTGGTGCAATAGCATTTACTAATATATTTCTACTTGCTAATTCTTTCGCAAGAGATTTAGTAAATCCAATTATTCCGGCTTTTGATGCCGCATAATTACTTTGTCCTGCATTTCCAACTACTCCAACTACAGATGATACATTTATTATTTTTCCGCTTCTTTTTTTAATCATATATGGCACTACATTTTTTGTCATATTAAATGTTCCAACTAAATTTATATCTATTACTTCTCTAAAGTCTTCTTCTTTCATTCTCATTAATAATGTATCTTTTGTTATGCCTGCATTATTTATAAGAACATCAATATTTCCTAATTCTTTTATTGCCTCATCAACCATTGCTTTACACTCATCAAACTTAGAAACATCTGCTTTTATAAGCAAACATTTTACATTATTTGATTCAATATTCTTTTTTAAATCTAATGTATCATCTTTCATATTTCTATAATTTAAAATAATATTGAAACCTTGTTTTGCAAGTTCTAAAGCAATATATTTTCCAATACCACTTGTACCTCCTGTAATTAATGCACTTTTACTCATCATTTTTCACCTCTTTTAAGATATTTATTGTTTCATTTAAACTTGAAACATCATTTATATTATAGACTTTTACATCTTTAGAAATCTTTTTAACAAATCCAGTTAATGTTTTTCCTGGTCCTATTTCCACAAATGTATCTACTCCATTTTCTATCATATAATCTATTGTTTCTTTAAATCTAACTGGACTAATTATATGTTTTGCTAATATATCTTTTATATTATCTTCTTTTTTATATTCTCTTGCGTCAATGTTTTTTATTACTTTTATTTTATCATTATATTCTACACTTATATTTTCTAATTCGTTTCTTAGCTTATCTGATGCATCCTTTAGTTTAACAGTATGGAATGGACCACCTGTTTTTAACTCTATTGCTCTTCTTGCACCTTTTTCTTTTAATAATTCCATCGCTTTTTCTACAGCTACTCTTTCACCTGAAATTATTATTTGCTTTGGACAATTATAATTTGCTACTGCAACAAATCCATCTACATTCTTGCAAGCTTCATCTACTTCATTATATTCTAATCCGTATAATTGCAGCCATCTTCCAGTCTCCCTTGCAATCCTGCATTAACTCTCCTCTTTTTCTTACTATTTTTATACCATCATTTATCCCTATAAATTTAGAATATATTAAAGAGGTATACTCCCCTAAGCTTAATCCTGCAGTATATTGTGCATTTATATTATTCTCTTCTAATATTTTTAATATTCCCAAACTCATAAGCAATATTGTTATTTGTGTGTTACTAGTTTTACACAATTCTTCCTCAGTTGATTCAAAAGTAAGTTTTGCAATATCAAGTCCTAAAATTTCATTTGCCTTATTATATAACTCTCTTATTTTGCCATAATTATCATATAAATCTTTTCCCATTCCAACATATTGTGCCCCTTGACCAGGAAAAATAAAAGCTATTTTCATAAATAATTCTTCCTTTCAAACTATATTTCTAAGAGGATACTTCCCCAATTTAATCCTCCACCATATCCTATTAAGATAATTTTATCATCTTCTTTTAATAAATTTTCATCATACATTTGTGTTAGAGCTATAGGTATACTTGCGCAAAATGTATTTCCAACTTCTTTTAAATTTGAATACATTTTTTCTTTATCTATTTGTAATTCACTTGCCATTTTATTTAATATTCTTGCATTAGATTGATGTGGGACAATATATTTTATATTTTCCAAACTTTCATTTCTCTCTTTTAATAACTCTTTTATATTTTCTACAGTCTTTGTTATAGCAAATTTGTATATTTTTTTACCATCCATAAATAGTTTTTTGCCAGATTCTACTTTAAGTATTTCACTTTCTGTAGGATCACTGCATATATTAGACATATATAATTTTTCTTTTTCTGTTTTCTTTATTAAAGTAGCACCTGCTCCATCTCCCAGTAAAATTACTGTATTTAAATCATTCTCATCTAGGAAATTGCTTATAGTTTCTACTCCTATTATTAAAGCATTATCTATTTTTCCTAATGCAATATAATTTCTTGCTATATCAAAAGCATTTATGTATCCATTACAGCCACCTAAAATATCTAAGCACATACATTTTTGTATATTAAAATATTTCTGCACATAAAAAGAAATCCCAGGCATAAAATTTTGCGTTGAAGTTGTAGCAACAATTATTGCTTCTACAGTACTAATATCTACATCATATCTTTTAATCATATTTTTTGTTGCATTTATAGCTAAATCTATAATACTTTCATTCTCTGTTTTATATCTACACAAAATACCTGTTCTTCTATATATCCATTCTTCATCTAAATTAAATTTCTTATTGAAATATTCATTATCTATTTTTATTTTTGGTAAGTATGCTCCATTTGCCACAATTTTTATAGAGTTCATATATTCTCCTTTTCTATCAGATTTTATTATATTTAAATAAATTTTTCTATTAGTCCGACCAGTCAGATTTATATATCTCTTTTTATTAAACTTTTATTCCATATTTTAATATTATTTTATATATTTTTCAACAAAATTAAGAATTTTTATTTTTTGAAATTTATTTAAATTATTTTCTCATCTTTTTTAAACAAAGAAAAAACTGTGGAAAATCAAAATCTCATTTTTGATTTTTACACAGTTACATTTAAACTCTCAAATGGGATATAAATTATATTTATACAACTATACATAAAAACTTACTCTGAAACCGCACGTTAATGTTTGTAGAGGCTTCATCATTATAGAAATGAATAGCTGCTGGACTACCATCTCCATCTTTGTAGCAACTTCCTCCTCTATCTGCACGATTAGTGCCCGTAGAATACTTTTCTTGAGTCCATTCATGTGCATTTCCTGCTATATCATATATATTATTTGCCTTCCAATATTCACTTATCCCTGTTGGTTGTAAAATTCCTGAATTATCTATTGCATCTCCTGTTGAATTATCATAATTACCCCAACTTCTACTATCTGCTTGTACATCATTCTCCACTATTCTTTTGGTTTCTCCCTTTATTTCAGATGCTATTGTTGCTCCACTATCTAATAACCACTGTAACATACTATCCCACTCTATTCCATATATTAAATGACTATTTATATTAGTATTCATATTACTTGATAATTCTATTGCGTCTATTTGTGATATGTTTACACATGACTGCTGATTTCTTTTACTTTGTGCCATTTTAGCATCTTTTTTACTAGCCTCATATCTACTCATATAAAATCCCTTATTTGTACTCACACTATCTATCATCTCTATATATTCACTAGATGTTTTATCTTCCCAATATGCATTTTCTGTCAATGTTTCTGCTAATGGATGTATTCCATTCTGTGCAATACCATCAAAATATGGTCCATTCCATGCTACTCTTTTAAACTTACTACTATCAGGCATTGGTATCCACACATACTCATTAAAATCTGGTACTGTACCTGTTGTTTGTCCATTATCATATGTTATTGAATTATCTACCACAACAATTCCACTATTTATATCTTCTTTTGTTATATTATTCCATTCATTTGCTGGCATTATATTTTTAACACTTCCATCTTGCCCTGGCAGACTCTGTGTTGTTCCTGTTTGCAATATTGCTGGTGCAAATCCTTTTGGTATTACTATCTGTATACTTGAATCATCTTTTGCTACTATTGTAGTATTCTCAGTAGCTAGTCCATTACTATCTACACTTGGAATCTCTGGCTCATCATTTGCAATATCTCCAAGCTCATTTTCAATATATTTATCTATTTGATCTAACAAATCTTGTTCTTTTTGGCTTGCATTCTCATATTCATTTACTGCTTGTTGAGCTTTATCTAATATTCCTCCATTGAATACAAAACTTAAACTTACTCCTGCTAGTATAAGCAATATTATAATTGTGATGATTAAAGCCACTAGTGTTATACCTTTATTTCTCTTACATATTTGCATAAATTTATCTCTCATCTTCTTCTGTTATTTTTCTCTTTTTTCTTACTTTTTATTATACCCTTTTCTCTATTTTTATATAACACTTGTGAATCATTTATTTCAGCAATGTATATTAATGCAAATATTAATAGGTATATAGATAATACGTTTTATATTTTTAAGAAACCCTTCGAAGTTCGGGCGAACACTGTTCGCCCCTACGTCACTCTGCTATTAATTTTTTACTAAAGTATATGAATATTATACTTATCAAAATTTTCTTATTAATTGATTTTTTATATATTTTCGTTTAAATATTAAAAAATTATATATTGTTATAATATATTGTTATAATCAAAAAAATTATATAACATTTAATTATTTAATTAATAAAAAATAGAGAAGCCAAAGAAATAAGCAAATATTAAAAATAAAGCAAAAAAGAATGTTTTTTTATGCAGTAACATTCGTGGGGACCAACAAGTTACAGTCTGTTATTAAAAATTTCAAAGAAAAAATTTTTTAATTACAGACTGTGTGCAGTTGGGAGTTACAAATAAAAACACATTCTTTTTTGCAAGGCAAACAATTTAAATATTTCTTTGGCGGTTTATTTTTAAATGCTAACTAAATAATCACATTACCACATTTAACAATTAACAATACATTGCTAAAATAAATGATTCACAAGTGTTATATAAAAATAGAGAAAAGGGTATAATAAAAAGTAAGAAAAAAGAGAAAAATAACATAAGAAGAAAGGGAGATATAAAATTTGTTTTTTTGACCCCCTTACTAATATTCTAAACTCTTATCATCTAAAAGAAAATCATATATACTCATTAAAATAATTCCATTATCATAACGTGATCTTTTTATATTATCTCCAACTATTATTATTTTCTTAAAAAAATCATTTACATTTAATAATGACCTTTGCTCTTGCCTTACTTTTTCTCCAGTTTTCATTTCAAGAGCTGACTGAATATAAATTTTATTATTTCCTTTGTTAGCTACAAAATCAATTTCTAACTGTTTTTTTGAATTTCCTTCACGTATCTCTACAGAGCCAACATCAACATTATATCCACGCTTTTTTAACTCTATATAAATAATATTCTCCATTGTATGTGATATTTCTTCACTTTGTCTAAAATCTAAAAATGAATTTCTAATTCCCATATCTGTAAAATAATATTTTTGTGGTGTATCTATAAATTTTTTTCCTCTTACATCAAATCTTCTTGCTTTTTCTATAATAAAAGCATTTTGTAAATATCCTAAATAATTATATATTGTTTTATCTGTCATTGTTGATGTTTTGTCTCTTTCTTTAAAATTATTTGATAATTTTAATGGATTAGTAAGGCATCCTATATTAGAAGCTATTATTTGTACTAACATCTCTAATTCTTCTTTATTTTGAACTTTATTTCTTTCGACTATATCATTAATATATACATTATCTTTTTGTGTTCTTAAATAATTTATCTTACTATTGTCTGTTTTTGCTAATACTGTTAAAGGTAATCCTCCATAAGTATAATATTCACTTAATGCTTTTTCTTCAGAACCTCCATATACCGAATAAAATTCCGCAAATGATAAAGGATATACTCTTATTTCGTCTCCTCTACCTCTAAATTCTGTTACAATATCTGATGATAAAAATTTCGAATTACTTCCAGTTACATATATCTCTACATTATCTATATTCATAAAACCAATTAGTACAGATTCAAAACCTTTAACTTCTTGTATTTCATCTAATAGTATATAGTATTTATTTTCATCTTTAATTAAACTTCTTACATATTCATCTAATACATCTGGATCTAAATATTTTTTATTTTTATTTTCATCTAAACTTAACTGTATTATGTGCCCTTCATCTGTTCCATTTTCTATAAGATATTTTTTAAATATCTTATTTAATAAATATGATTTGCCACATCTTCTAATCCCTGTTATTATTTTTATAAGCTGATTATCTATTCTATCTATAAGTTCATTTAAGTAATAATCCCTTTTAATTTCCATACAAGTTACCTCCATTACGAATTTTTTACGTTTGCGTAACTTTTTCGTAATCATTATAGCATAAAATTATTTGTTTAGTCAATTTTCATTACGAATTTTTTACGTTTACGTAACTTTTTCGTAATTATTATAATTCACTTAAAACATAAATTATATATATTATATTCTTTTTTAATTTTATTAATACTTATTACATATAAACACTCTCCAAAATTATACTACTAATTTTTATATATTTATTATTACTACATTTCTAATCTTTATATAAAAAATAAAATTAATATATAATTTAAACTAAATTAGTTTTCTTAATATAGAAAAAATTAAGAATTTTTATTTTATTAAACTATTAACAAAAATAATTGCTTATGTTATATTATATTTGTAAATATGGAGCATAATAGTAAAGGAGGAATCAATATGAAAGATTTTGTAAAAACATATTCTAAAAACTCTATACTAACTTCTATTTTATTAATAGTATTAGCATTATTTTTAATTTTCAAGCCATCAGCTTCACTTAATTTTTTAATGATTGTTATTGGAATTGTTTTAGCTATTAATGGTGCTTACCATACAATATCATATTTCAGAAGTTCTAAAGAATTAAAAATGTTTAGTTTTGAACTTGTAGAAGGAATTCTATCATTACTTTTTGGACTTGTATTTATATTTAATCCAAATATTATAAATACATTTTTATCAATTATTATTGGAGCATGGATTATTTTAAAAAGTGTTACATCAATTCAAATTTCTATGGCAATGAGAGATTACTCAAAAGATAGAGCAAGACTTATATTAATAGTTTCAATTGTTACTTTAATAGTAGGTATTGTTATGTTATTTAATCCATTTGCTTCTTCAATATTAATCTCAGCATGTGGCTTCATTTTATTAATATTTGAATTTGTAAATATAGTAGAAACTATTTCTGTTGTAAAATGGATTAAATAAAATTCCTATAAATGATATTTTTTAATTTGAAAGAAAATATAAAAAACACTATAGGAAAACCTATAGTGTTTTTTTATTTATTATTTTTTTCTCCAATATGCATCCATTTTTTCAAACGGATCAAAATTATTGTAGAATTTTATTAAAGAGCCAATACATAAGATAATTAAGAAAACAATAGAAATATATATATTTCCACCAACCTTCTCATTAATAATTACACCTATTAATGAAAGGAGCATTATTAAAATCACATAATGCTTTATGAAGAAATTTAAAACAAAATTCCGCTTAATTTCTTCTGTTTGTTTTTGTGCTTTGAACATCATATTCATAATTGTTCACTCCTTATAAATTTATTGCTTAATTATTATATAACTTTTTTACCTTATTGTCAAATATTTTATGTAAATTTTATAAATTATTTTTGTAACTATTCGTGAGGACCAACAAGCTTACAGACCGTGCAATGCCAATATCATTAAGTTGAAAATTTTTAATAATATTAAATTATATATATTATATTTGATGTTATATCTTAAAAAATTTTGTATTTTTTAAGATATCCTTCGAAGTTCGGGCGAACGCTGTTTGCCCCTACATCTTTTCTATTAATTATTATTTATTCACCGCAACCTTTGGTTGCAGATTCGGGGGTTAGTATGAATGCATTTCATTTAAAAATAATAGCTGTAATATCAATGTTATTCGATCATGTAGGATATTTTCTACATTCAGGTAACTTTTCCTTTTTTAATTATTTAGGAAGATTAGCCTTCCCAATCTTCGCATTTCAGATATCAGAAGGCTATTTACATACAAGAAATTTAAAAAAATATCTTTTTAGGCTTGGTATTTTTGCATTAGTATCACAAATACCTTTTATGCTATTTGAATATTCTATTGGATTTGATTATACTTTAAATATATTTTTTACACTTTTTTTAGGGCTATTATGTATAATTTCATTTGATAAGATTAATAATAAATTTCTTAGTTTATTAGTTATATTTGTTTTATGCTTTATTGGAGAATATATTAAAGTCGATTATGGTTATTGGGGTATTTTATTAATCTTACTATTTTTCATTTTTAAAAATAACAAGATTTTAATGACAATATCTTTTTTAATAATGTGTATTTATAAATACTTCCCTTATTTAATAAATTATAATTTCCATTATATCTATGTACTTCTAACTATATCAACATTCAGTGCCATAATTCCAATATTGTTGTATAATGGTAAATTAGGCTTAAAAACTAAATATTTATTATATGTCTTCTATCCTTTACATTTATTAATTTTATATATTGCTTCTCTTATTTAAAATTATATACAACTTTACCAAATCTAATCTCATTAAATTTCTTTTGCACCTCCATTATAAGTATTGGTGCAAGAGAAATTACAGCAACATATAACCATTGTGTAGAATCCAATGGAACAAGTTTAAATATGTCTGCTAAAGGTGTTATACATACTACTCCTATTTGCAATATTGCACCAAGTATAAATGCTCCTATTAAATATTTGTTTTCAAAAATTCCGGTTTTAAATATTGATTCATCACTTTTTATATTAAAACAATGAACTAATTCTGATAATCCTAATACAAGAAATGCCATTGTTCTTCCTACATCTAATCCATATAATTTATTTCCTAATGTAAATGCTAATAATGTTAACATTCCAATCATAGTGCCCTCAACAACTATCTTTCCCCATAATCCATCTGAAAATATTCCTTTTTTCTTATCTATAGGCTTTTTAAGCATAACATTTTTTTCTGGTGGTTCTAATCCAAGAGCTATCGCTGGAAGTGAATCAGTTACTAAATTTATCCATAGTAATTGAATTGCCAAAAGTGGAGATTTTAGTCCTAATAATAATCCAATAAATATTGTAACAATTTCTCCAATATTAGTAGCTATTAAAAAATGTATTGCTTTTTGAATATTTTTAAATATCGTCCTTCCTTGTTTTACAGCACCAACAATAGTAACAAAATTATCATCTGTTAAGACCATATCTGCTGCATTTTTAGCAACATCTGTCCCGTTTTTTCCCATGGCAACACCAATATCTGCTTTTTTTAATGCTGGTGCATCATTTACTCCATCTCCAGTCATAGCAACTACTGCACCTGTATTTTGAAATGCCTCTACTATTTTTACTTTATGTTCTGGAGAAACTCTAGCAAATACTGAGTATTTTCCAATATTTTTTTCTAACTCTTTTTTAGACAATTTATCCAGCTCATCACCTGTTATAGCTAAGTCATCTTTTTCTAATATATTAATCTCCCTTGCTATTGCCTTTGCTGTAACAATATGGTCACCAGTTATCATAACAGTTTTTATTCCTGCTCTTTTACAATTTTGTACCGCTTCTTTCACACCTTCTCTTGGTGGATCAATCATTCCAATTAAACCAACAAAAATTAAATCATTTTCTATATTTTCCGAATCTATTTTCTCAGGTAAAAAGTCTACTTCTTTGTAACTAACAGCTATAACTCTTAATGCGTTATTTGCCATATTTTCATTATTTCTATTTATTTTTTGTACTACTGTATTATCCAATTGTTTTACATTCTTATCTTGTAAATATTTATTACATCTTTTTACTAAAACATCTGGCGCTCCTTTAGTAATAATAAGCAATTTTCCATTTTCTTTTCTATGTATTGTTGTCATTAGTTTTCTATTGGAATCAAATGGTATTTCATTTATTCTTTCATTTTCTAAATATAATTTATTTTTATAAATTCCAAGCTCTTTAGTTTTTCTCACTATTGCAATTTCAGTTGGATCACCTATTGCAATTTCTTTTCCGTTTTCATCTTCAATTGTACTATCTGTACACATTGTACCTAATTTTAATATCAATTCTTCATCTGATTTATTTATACTTTCTTTATAATTAGATAATTTTACAACTTGCATTTTATTTTGAGTTAACGTTCCTGTTTTATCTGAACATATTACACTACTACTTCCCAATGTTTCAACAGCTGGCAATTTTCTAATAATTGCATTTTTCTTTGCCATCTTAGTAACACCAATTGATAACATAATAGTTACTATTGCTGGCAATCCTTCTGGAATTGCTGCAACTGCAAGTCCTACAGATGTCATAAACATTTCTACTGGTGCAATCTTTTTTAATATACCTATTATAAATATTAAAAAGCATATTATTAAACATACTAGTCCTAAAGTCTTACCTACTTCTCCTAATTTTCTTTGTATTGGTGTTTCTGGTGTTTCATTATCAATAATCATTTTTGCTATTTTTCCTACACTTGTAGTCATTCCAGTATTTGTTACAATACCTTCTCCACTACCATTTAAAACAATTGTAGTAGCATATGCCATATTTATTCTATCACCTAGTTGAGTCTTTTCTTTTAAAATAACATTTGCATCTTTTTCAACTGGCAAAGTTTCTCCTGTCAAAGCAGATTCTTCAATTTTTAAATTAGAACTTTTTATTATTCTACAATCTGCAGGTACAAAACTCCCCGCTTCTAATATTACAATATCTCCAATAACAACATCTTCATTTTTTACATTAATTATTTTTCCATCTCTTTTTACCTTAGCTATTGGTGAAGACATGTTTTTTAAAGCTTCTAATGACTTTTCAGCTTTATTTTCTTGTATTAATCCTAAAATTGCATTAAAAACTACTATAGCAATAATTATTATTGAATCTATATAATCATTACTCCCTTCAATTTTAGCTATCAAAGCTGATATTATAGAAGCAATAATTAGAATAATAATCATGAAATCATTAAATTGTTTTAAAAATCTTACAATCAAACTCTCTTTCTTTTTATCTTCCAATTTATTTGGACCATTTTCTTCTAATCTTTTACTTGCCTCTTTATTTGTAAGCCCTAGTTGTATGTTAGTTCTCATCTCTCGTTTTACTTTATTGATATCCATCGTATACCACATAATTTATCCTCCTTTGTTTTTAACTATTACATATTTATGCTTGTACTTTTGTATTATTACTTTTTATCACTTTTTTATTTTTCTTCATATTATGTAAATATAGAACTTTATATATGGAGGTTTCATATGCTACTTACTTGCTTATTACTAGCCTTTTCTGTAAGTATAGATTCTTTTGGAATAGGTATAACTTATGGATTAAGAAATACTAGAATATCTATAATACCTAAAATATTATTATTTATAATATCAGTATTTTTTACTTCATTTTCTATCTTTCTAGGTAATCTCTTAATAGATATTCTTCCTAAAAATTATGTAAAATTAATTGGTAGTATTTTATTGTTTTTTATTGGTTTATGGATTATTTATCAAGCAATAAAAAAAGATAATAAAAATCCCACATTACTTACTAATAAAGAACCTAAAATATATAGTTTTTTTATAAAATTTTTAGGTATAACTATAAAAATTATTCGTGATCCAAAATCATCAGATTTAGATAATTCAAAAACTATAGATTGGAAAGAAGCAATATTTTTAGGAGTTGCTTTATCTATAGACTCAATAGGTGTAGGCATTGGAAGTAGCATAATTGGTGTAAATTCCTTTTTATTTCCTATTTTAGTTGCAAGTTTTCAGCTTATTTTTTTATCTTTAGGGAAGAATATAAGTATGAAAATAATTAAATTATCCAAATTGCCTGAAAATATTTGGAGTATAATTTCTGGAATACTTCTTATAATTATTGCAATATCCAAATATTTCTTATAAGTAACTTAAATTTGATTTTTTTCATAGAATAATATAAGTTTAATAATCCGTTATTACAGAACAAGTTGAAATTTCGATGTATTAATATTAAATAAATTTTAAATGTAATTAGAGGAAATTTAGAATTTTTATTTATAGCAAATTCTTTGAAGAATCGTGCGAACACTGTTCGCACCTACATTACTCTACTGTTAATTCTTTTACTAAAATATATAAATTTGTTAAATATTACAATTATGTAATAATAGATTACATGCCACTGATAATTTATAAAAATTTATTGAAATATGTCAATTTTAAAGGTATAATTTAATAAAATTACATAAATATAAGGAGTGTTTATATTGTTAGAGAATTTTAATATTAAAAATTATAATCATATACATATGATAGGTATTGGTGGAGTGAGCATGAGTGGTATTGCTGAAATACTATTCCATAAAGGATATAAAGTTACAGGTTCTGATACTTCAGAAAGCGAAATTACAAATAAATTAAAGGAAATTGGTATTCCTGTTGTTATTGGACACGATTTAGAAAATTCAAAGAATGCAGATATTTTAGTGTATACTGCTGCTATAAAAGATACTGATCCTGAGTTATTAAATGCTAAAGAAAATAATGTTCCTACAATGGAAAGAGCTGATTTTTTAGGTCAAATAACTAGAATGTATAAAGATACAATTTGCATATCTGGAACACATGGTAAAACAACTACAACTTCTATGGTTTCTCTATGTTTTTTGGAAGCTAATTTGGATCCTACAATACAAGTTGGAGCAATATTAAAAGAAATAGATGGTAATAATAAAATAGGAAAAAGTGATTATTTTATTATTGAAGCTTGTGAATATGTAGAAAGCTTTTTAAAATTCTATCCTAAATCTGAAATTATATTAAATATTGATAATGACCATCTAGATTATTTTAAAACATTTGAAAATATAAAAAATGCATTTATTAAATATGTAAAATTATTACCAGAAGATGGCTTCTTAGTAGTTAATGGTGATGATAAAAATTGTTTGGATTTAAAGGATTTTTCAAAAGCTAAATTTATAACATATGGTATAGAAAATCAAAATGTAGATTTTTATGCAAAAAATTTAGTCGCAGACAAAAAAGGATTTTACCAATTTGATGTATATAAACATAATGAATTTTATGAAAGAATAAAATTATCAATTCCTGGAATACATAATGTTTTAAATGCTCTTGCATGTACAGCATTGTGTGATGCATATAATATTTCAAAAGAACATATTAAAAATGCATTATTCAAATTTACAGGTGCTAATAGAAGATTTCAATATATAGGGAATTACAAAAATGTAAAAGTATTTGATGATTATGCACATCATCCAACTGAAATAAAATCAGTAGCTAATGCAATTAAAAATATGTGCTACAATCAATCATGGATTGTTTTCCAATCTCACACATATAGTAGAACAAAAAATTTACTTGATGATTTCGCAAAAGTTTTATCTGAATTTGATAACATAATAATTACTGATATATATGCAGCAAGAGAAACAAATAATTTAAATGTAACACCACAATCTCTAGTAGATAAAATTGCTGAATACGGTAAAAACTCTATATATATTAGTAAATTTGAAGATATTGCTAAATACTTAAGAAATAATGTAAAAGATGATGATATTATTTTAACAGTTGGAGCTGGAACTATAACTAATTTAGGAAAAATGATAGTGGAGTAAAACTTCACTATTTTTTATTGTATAGGAAATTTATTTATCCGTACAAAAATTGCAAAGCAATTTTGCACATATGCGGATATAGAAATCTTTGATTTTGTTATATCCACTTTTCTTATCATACAAAAAATAACTTACAAACTTCTATTAGTTTGTAAGTTATTTTAATTTGGAGCGGGTAGTGGGAATCGAACCCACGTAGCCAGCTTGGAAGGCTGGAATTCTACCATTGAACTACACCCGCATATATTTCCTCCTGACAGTTATAAATTATAAACTATATATTTATCATTGTCAATACATTTTTTGAATTTTTTTATTAATTTTAATTCTAAAATTTAATATGCCTTGAATTTCCAAAATATAAATGCTACAATTCAATAAGAGAAGTACATATAGTAAAAATTTTCTAATTAGCTCGAATGGAGGTTTTTATGATAGATATAACAAAATCAAAAATAGCATTTGCTAAATATTCAAAAAACTATGATATTAATAATGATAAAATACGATTAAAAATTGCACATATGGAAAGAGTTGCAATAACTTCTAAACATCTTTCCATTAAATTGCAACTTAGTCAAGAAGATATTCAACTAGCAGAATTAATAGGATTACTTCACGACATAGGTAGGTTTGAACAATTAAAAAGATTCAATACTTTCATAGATAAAAATAGTATTAACCATGGTGAACTTGGTGTAGAGATTTTATTTAATACTCAAGATGGAATTATAAGAGATTTTATATTAGATGATGAGTATGACAAAATTATAAAAAATGCCATTTTAAACCATAATAAGTCTGCAGCAAATATACCTAAAGATTTAGACTCAAAAGAATTATTACACACAAAAATCATACGTGATAGTGATAAAATTGATATATTAAATTTACTAACATATGAAAAAAAAGAATCAGCATGGGAAAAAAATGACCTATCTAATGATACTATAAGTGATGAAATATATTATGAATTTATGAAATCTGGTAAAATAAACTACCAAGATATTAAATCAAGTGCTGATATTTTGGTTTCTAATTTTGCATATATTTTTGATTTTAATTTCCAAGATAGTATAAAATTTATAAATGAAAATCATTATTTAGAAAAAATATATAAAAGATTTGTTTTCAATAAAAAGAATACAATGGATAAGTACATAAATGTATATGCTAAAACAATGGAATATGTAAGGACAAAATCATAGATTTCTTTTCTATATTATCCAACTATTTCACTATATATTTACTAGTATAAAAAATACACCTCCAAATGTTAGATTTTTTGTCTAACATTTGTGGTACACTTCAATCTTTGACTTTTCTTATTTTTTATACTATATTATTCCACCAATACACTTATCTACTAATTATCTTCAATTATATAAATCTCCTTTTTTAATACTTCTTTTACTTTATCTAAAACTGCTACAAAATAATATACTCCATCAATCTCCTCTTTTTTACCACTCTCGTACTCTTCTTCTTCTGAAGGTATTTGTATAAAATCAAAATTATTCAAATATTCACTGCTATAAGATAACACTTTTTCCACTGTCTTTACACTTTTTTCAATATCTATATTAGTTTTTATTTTAGATAATATACTATCACTTAAAGACCATATTTTATTTGTTCCTAATTTCGCAATTTTTTCAGCAAGAGATACAATAACCTTTACTTGACGATTTTCACCTGAAATTTCTTCATCACTAGTACTATATCTAGAATATGTTAATGCTTGCTCTCCATCTAACATTACTTTTCCATAATCGTTTAGTAATTTTTTCTCTTTACCTTTTTTACTATACTGGTCATCAGAATTGTTATTAATATACTCCATTTCTTCTTGTGTTATATCTAACTCTATGCCTTCAACCTCATTTATAACATCTGTTAAACCTTCAAAATTAATTGTTATATATTTAGATATATTAAGTCCAAAGTTTGTATTAATTGCATTTAATGCCAGAGTTTCCTTGCCATATGTATATGCATTACTTAAACTTGTTTTATCATGTCCATCAACAGATACATATGTATCAGATGGTACACTTATTAGTTTTATTGTATGCTTAGTTTGATTTATAGAAGCTATAATAATAGTATCACTTCTTTCCTCATCTATTCCAAATAATACTATATTTTTAATACTATCAAATTCTTCTTTTGAAACAGAATTAGATACTTCATTGTAAATATTATTATTTATCCCTAATTGATTTATATCTAATTGTTGTATTTCTATTTTTTCTAATTTACTTTTTACCATAGAAGAAATTATTGTAACAGCTATAAACCATATTAACAGGATTAAAGCAATTAATAATATTACTACTCTTCCTATGTTATATTTTTTATCTTCTTTTTTTATAAGACTTACATTATTTTCTTTCAATCTTATATCCTCCTATATTACATTAATATATGTTTTTTATACAGTAATATAATAACATAATATTGAACATACATCAAATTCAATAAATTATATGTATTAAATTCAAAAGAAAATAATATAACTAAAACCTAATAAGTCTTATATGTTTGGTAAAAAATCAAACATAAACAATACCAAGCCATAAAAAGCTTGGTATTTCTATATTTTTTTACACTTCCATTATAATTGGCAAAATCATAGGATTTCTTTTAGTTTTTTGATATACATAATCTCTTAAACTATCTCTTAAGTTTGATTTAATTGTTGTCCAATCTTTAATTTTATTTTCTTCACATTTTCTTATTTCTTCTCTTACTAATTTCTTAATATCATCCATCAAACTTTCAGATTCTCTTACATACACAAATCCTCTAGAAATAACATCTGGTCCTGCAATAACTTCACCTGATGAAGAATCCATTGTTAAAACAATAACAATTAATCCATCTTGTGATAAATGTTGTCTATCTCTTAAAACAATATTTCCTACGTCTCCAACACCTAAACCATCAACTAATATTCTACCAAAAGGAACTGTTCCTCCTAATTTAGCACTATTTTCATTTAATTCTAAAATTCTACCATTTGTCATCATAAATACATTTTCCTTTTCAACACCAACACTAATTGCAGTTTCAGCATGAGATTTTAATTGTCTATATTCACCATGTACTGGAATAAAATATTTTGGTCTAATTAATGATAACATTAACTTTTGTTCTTCTTGGCATGCATGTCCAGATACATGCACATCTGCTAAAGAACTATATACTACTTCAGCACCTATTTGCATTAAATCATCAATAACCTTTGAAACTAATTTTTCATTACCTGGTATAGGTGTTGCAGAAATAATAACTAAATCATTTGGTGTTATTTCCACTTTTCTATGATCTCCTGAAGCCATTCTAGTTAATGCAGACATTGGCTCTCCTTGACTTCCTGTAGTTATTATTACAAGTTGATCATCTGTGTAATTTTTAATCATATCTATATCTATAAATATATTTTCTGGAAATTGTATATATCCTAATTCTTTTGCTGTATTTATCATATTTATCATACTTCTACCACACACAGCAATTTTTCTTTTATTTTCGACTGCAGCATTAACAATTTGTTGTACTCTATGAACATTAGAAGAAAATGTAGCTATGACAATTCTTTTAGTACAATTTACAAATAATTTATCAAAAACTGCTCCTACTGAACTTTCAGACATTGTATAACCTTTTCTTTCTGAATTTGTACTATCAGACATTAGAGCAAGTACTCCCTTATTTCCTATCTCTGCAAGTCTGCCTAAATCCATCCTTTCTCCATCTATTGGAGTATAATCTATTTTAAAATCACCTGTATGCACTACTATTCCAACTGGTGTATATATTGCTAATGCAACTGCATCTGGTATACTATGGCAACTTCTAATAAATTCTACTTTAAATTTACCTAATGTTACTGTCTGTCCTTGCTTAATAGTCTTTATTTTTGTTTTTCTTAATAGTTTATGCTCTTCTAACTTATTCTGAATTAAGCCTACAGTAAGTTTTGTAGCATATATAGGTACATTAATTAATTTTAATAAATATGGTATAGCCCCTATATGATCTTCGTGACCATGAGTTATAACTAAACCTTTTATTTTATCCTTATTTTTTTCTAAATATGTCATATCTGGAATAACTAAATCTACTCCTAGCATATCATCTTCTGGAAACGCTAAACCACAATCTACAATTATAATATCATCCTCATACTCAAAAACTGTTATATTTTTACCAATTTCTAATATTCCACCTAATGGGATAATTTTTAAACTTGATTTTTTAAAACTTACTGATGTAGCCACTTCTTTCTTAGCAGTATTTTCTCTTATTCTTCTTGTTCTTGTAGTTTTTCTTTCAATTTTATTTTCTCTATCTGTTTTTTTTACCATCCTTTCTCTTCCTCTTTGAATTTTTTCTTTTCCATTTGTTTCTTTTACCATTTAATCTATCTCCTTTTTTATATTTTTCATTATGTACAATATAATAATATAAAAAGGTATACTTATTTAATTATTAATAAATACAATACAATACATAATACACATAAACATGTATTATTTTTTTCACTTTTATAATTAAAACATATTAAAATATAATCTCTCTAATTATTTTTTAAATTATACAAACTAATCTCAACATTAATAAATTATAAATTTTGAGTCTCCAAATTGACTCGAACCGTTACATTATTATTTTATACATAAATCTCATTTTTATCCATATTGGACAACACTGTTTGCAATTATACTATAAAAATAATTATTTGTCAATGGAATATTTTTCCTTTTTTGTATAAAGAAAGAGAATATAACGAAGTCAGAAATTTCGTTATATTCTCTTTCCTATACAATATATTAATTATAACATTATGCTTTATTAGCTAATTCAACAACTTTTTTGAAAGCTTCTGGATCGCTAATTGCAATCTCAGATAACATTTTCCTATTAATAACAACATTAGCTTTCTTTAATCCAGCAATTAATCTACTATATGTAGTACCATTTTGTCTTGCAGCTGCATTAATTCTTGCTATCCATAATTTTCTGAAATTACTTTTTCTATCTTTTCTTCCTACGTATGCATATGTTAAAGATTTCATAACTGCTTGATTAGCATTTCTAAATCTTATACTTTTAGCACCATAATATCCTTTTGCTAATTTTAATATTTTTTTATGTCTTGCGCGAGTTGTTCTCGCTGTTTTTACTCTTGCCATCTATAATCATCCTTTCTTATTCTAATTATTAATTTCCATATGGTAATAACTTTTTTATTCCTGCTTCACAAGTTTTATCTGCATATCCTCTTTGTGCTCTTAATTGTCTTTTTTGTTTTGTTGATCTATTACTTAATAAATGTCTTCTATTTGCTTTTGTTCTTTTTACCTTTCCTGTAGCTGTATATGAATATCTTTTTTTAGCAGCTTTATTTGTTTTTAATTTTGCCATGATATATAGCTCCTTTCTATTTTTTATATACTATTTATTTTTCAGATTTTTTTGATAATATCACAAACATATTCTTTCCCTCTAATATAGGCTTTTTCTCTACATTTGCAATATCTTCTAGCTGTTCTGAAAATTTATTTAAAGTAGTCTCTCCTAATTTAACATAATTAAGTTCCCTACCTCTAAATCTAACTGTTATTTTTACTTTTGCTCCATCCATTAAAAATTTTCTTGCATTTCTACATTTAAACTCAAAATCGTGAGCATCAATATTAGGAGTTATTCTTATCTCCTTCATTTCTACTACTTTTTGTTTTTTTCTAGCTTCTTTTTCTTTTTTTGCTTGTTCAAATTTGTACTTTCCATAATTCATAATTTTACATACTGCAGGTTTTGCATTTGGAGCAACAAGTACCAAATCTAAATCTTTTTCTTCTGCAATTTCAATCCCCTTAATAGTAGGCATTATTCCTAATTTTTTTCCATTTTCATCTATTACTTGTACTTCTTTTTCCCTTATTTGCCTATTAATAGTTAATTCTTGTTTTATAAAAAACACCTCCAAAAAAAATAATTGACTTAAAAAAGTCAATCCACACCAATAATATATAAATATTATATTATTTAACCTTTTCCTTAAAGTAAAGGTGAGAAGTGGATAACTTCTTCTTAATTCTTATATATTTTATATTTTTTTTCTTAGAATGTCAAGCAATTTCTTAAATTTTCATTAATCGTTACAATTTTATGTAAATTGTGTTATAATATAATTACTTAAATTTTATTAGAAGGGATGTGTTCCTAGTGTTAAACTTTATTAAAAAATTATATATCCCATCCGTATTGAAAAACTTCATACGGACTATCTTTATAATCTATTGGAGGCTACTTGTGATATCTTTTTGTATCATTATAGTCTCTGATTGGGTGCCCACTTTTCGGGAAGGTTTCCCATATATTATAAGGGCTTCCCATATAATATTAGAAACATTAGACTTCATTATGTTTTTAATATTATAAACATAAATAGAGGCTAATTAAATAATTAGCCTCTATTTACTTGCTGTATAGGAAAATCGACTTTTTTATTGATAGTTTGCTGGTAAGCAAACGTAATCAATAAAAAAGAAACAATGAAATTCCCATTAATTTATTATCTCATCTATTGCTTATATATACTAAAAATAGTATAATATTCATGTAATTTATTAATCGGAGGAATATTTATGAATAAGCGGGTATTTTGTTTTGAAAATGATTTAGGCTTTATAAAGGAGGGAATATTTTATCCAATACATTTAGACAAACTAGAATTTATGCGTATCATATGTACTTTACGTTCTAATACCGATTATATATCGGCTGATTTATTGCTAAAAGATGCAATAAAAAATTACACAAATATAGATATTTTGGCTATACGGTACAAAAATAAAAGCCTTTCTGATAGTGTTTTTTACATGTATTGGTTGAATAAAATACGAAATAATAGGAAATTTAAACTAACTTCCTCTGCTCTAAAAGAAGAAAAAAAACGAATAAATAAAAAAATAAAAGAAGAAAGCAAAAAGTACAAAATTCCGAAAGCTTACAATGTTCAATCTACTGAAAAAATTTTAAGAAATAATGGATTTAGTAGATATAATAAGAATAAATGAACACAATAAAAAACTGGGAAAATCCCAGTTTTTTATATTATCTCTTACTAAATTGTGGAGCTTTTCTAGCCTTTTTAAGTCCGTATTTTTTTCTTTCCTTCATTCTTGAATCTCTTGTTAAGAATCCGTTTGATTTTAATACTGGTCTGTATTCTGAATTTACTTCTAATAAAGCTCTTGCTATACCATGTCTTATAGCTCCTGCTTGACCTGTAAATCCTCCACCTTTAACTGTACATATTACATCATATTTTTCTAATGTATTTGTAACAACTAATGGTTGTTTTACTATAACCTTTAATATTTCTGTTCCAAAATATTCATCTATTGATTTTTTATTTATTGTAATATTTCCATTTCCTGCTACGATTCTTACTCTTGCAATTGAGCTCTTTCTTCTACCTGTACCACGGAACATTATTTTTTCTGTACTTGCCATTTATAATTTCCTTCCTCTCTTATTTTGTTATATATTATTAAAATTCCCATTTTTCTGGTTTTTGTGCAGCTTGTTCATGTTCACTACCTGCATATACTCTTAATTTTTTAACCATTTGTCTACCTAATCTATTTTTAGGTAACATTCCTTTCACAGCTAAGAACATTGCTTTTTCTGGTGTTTTGTTCATCATATCTCTAGCTTTTATTTCTTTCATTCCACCTATATAACCAGAATGATGTCTATATATTTTATTATCTAATTTATTTCCTGTTAAAACAACATCTTTACAATTTAAAATTATAACATTATCTCCTGTATCTACATTTGGTGTAAAAGTTGGTTTATGTTTTCCTCTTAATAATCTTGCAGCCTCTGTAGCAACTCTACCTAAAGGTTTTCCAGCTGCATCAATTATATACCATTTTCTATTTATTTCACTAGCTTTAGCACTATATGTTTTATTATTCATGGTAATATAAGCCTCCATTCATTTTATTATATATATGAAATATAAATTGACCACCGGGGAGAAGTCTTTTTATATAACATTGCTTTTTTGCGTAATTATTTTAATATATTTTTTTATAAAAGTCAATATAATAGTAGAAATTATTGTCAAATTAATGTATAATGTATAAAAATAAAATGTAGGTGATTAAATGAATAAAACAAAAAGAAAAATTTTCGAAACTTCAATGAAACTTTTTGCCCAGAAAGGTTATGAAGCTACTAGTATAGAAGAGATAACAGCAACAGTTGGCGTTGCAAAAGGAACTCTTTACTATCATTTTTCTAGTAAAGAAGAAATATTTTATTTTTTAGTTGAAGAAGGAATGAAATTATTAAAAAATAGTATAGAAATTAAAACTTCTAAATTAGACAATGCAATCGACAAATTAAAAGCAATTATACTAATCGAAATAAAAGTTTTAGTAAAATATGAAAATATAATTACAATTATTTTAAGTCAGATTTGGGGAAATGAAAGTAGAAATCTAGCATGTAAAAAATATGTTTATGAATACCTTAAAACAATAGAAAAAATTATAATTGATGGAATAGAAAAAAAACAAATTATAGAATGTAACTCTACACTACTTGCTTCTTCTATATTTGGCGTTACATGTTCAAGTCTAATATATAAAATGCAATCTCAAAAAAATATAACTATAGAAGATTTATATAATGAATATGTGAATATTTTCATAAAAGGTCTTTCACCTAAAAAAATTGATGAATAATCTTTATTCATCAATTTTTTAGTACTATTTATTATTCTACTAATTCCATAGCATCTTTAGATTCTAATCCTTCTAAATTATAATAACTATCAGGTATTGGTCCCACAATTACATTTTCAGCAACTAGTATTTCATTTGTCATTTCACTTGCTATTGTTTTTATTGGTGTCACTATATTCACCCTACAAATAGTATGTAGATATATTCTATGTATTGTTTGATTTATACCAGCACTACTAAATTCACTTCTAAAATCAGTTGTTACTGCTCCACTAGATGAAATGCTTATTGGAATTTTTGGACCGACATTATATAATATTTCATTTCCTAAAAAACTTCCCAATGGAATATATATCTTAGTATCTTTTTCATCTTCTAACGCTTCTTGTATTTCTAGAGTAATTTCTGCTGCAATTCTATTTATAGAAATTACATTTGCTTTTACCATTGTTATATTTCCATTTGCATCTCTTATTATAGTTATCAAATCATTATAATCTACATTTTCTAATGATTCTTTTGCTTTTCTATTTATAATTTTTATTGCTATTCCTCTAGCTTTTAAATTACATAAAGAATCAAACATTGGATTTATATAATTAAACACTGCTCTAAAAACTATTATTGCTATTATAAAAATTATTAATATTAAGAATAATTTTTTATTTCTTCTTTTACTCATATATTCAGGTAATTTTATTCGTTTTCTAGAATAAATCTTATCCATGACATTTAAGCTGATCTTTTACTAACATATTTTGGTATAAACAGCTGCATTCCTTCCATTATAACATTAGGATCTTCTATCTTATTTACACGTACTATATCTTCTACTGTACTTTTAAATTTTTTAGCTATATTCCACAAAGTATCACCTTTTTTCACAAAATAAATTACCATACTATAGCTTCTTTGCTTCTTATCTTCCTCTATGTCAACTGTATCAATTATATCTATATTGGTATTATTTGCTATATCTATATTAAATTCTAATTGTAATTTACATTCAATATTTCCATTTTGTACAATAAAATTACTATCTTTAATTTCAATATCAGTTTGTATATTTCTAGACATTTTAGTATCATTTATAGATGTCTTAAAACTAAATTTAATGTTTTCTTTTCTTGTATTTAATGTTAACTGACTATCACCTTCATATATAAAGTTTAAACCTATTTCACCTTCATACAAAATTTGATTACCTAACTCTGTTTGTGTAGTAATTCTTGGAATAATCTCAACATCATATAATCTATTATTAGTCATTTCCGGAATTTGAACTTGTTCGTTAACCATACACACATCTTTTAACTTTTCCTTTTCCATCATTGCTCTTATAGTTTTTTTATTAATTACTATATTTTCACATGGAGAATATAAATCTTTTATAACATCTATTTCTTTTGTTTCATATGCAAAGCAATCTATAACTATCTGTGCCTCTATATATACACTATGCTCTTCAATAGAATTTGATTTAACTATTAAATTTTTTATATAATAATTTAAATCACAAATATTTTCATCAGCTATATTAGGTATATCAATAAAACCCATAATAGGAATTTTGCCATTTACTCTACCGATTCTATCATCTTCTGTTAGATATAACATTTTCACATCTAAATCTGCTTTTGCTAAAACTTTATTATAACTTATCTTCATATCTTTATTTGTTATTTGTACATCCGTTTTTAATATTTCTACTAAATTATCTATATTATCTATGTTAATTGTATCTTTTGCAAATATTTTTGTACTTCCCTCACCAATTAAAGAATTTATTTTTATATTACTACTTAATTTTTGTAAATTCTCCATATTATTTACTTCTTTAATTATAGAAATATTTTCATTTGAATATACTACTGTTTTAATTTTTAAGCAAACTTTTAAATTTATTTTTCTACCGTTTAATACTTTACACTCTATATCTTGAATTTGTATATCTTCTTTACTATTCATTCCAACTCTTGCTTTTTCTAAATCTACAATTTCTGTAAAATCTAAACTTGTTGTTAGTCCCCTAATACCATTTCTTTCGTCCTGATTTTCTGGCAAATATATTACATTAATATTTATACTTCCATCTATTCTAATTTTTCCATCTAATATCTCTTTTTTATATATACAAACATTTCCTGATGTATTAACTGAGCTAAGTATGTCTGGTTTTACATCTGGAATTATCATATCTCCTTCTATATTTACAGTTTTTTCTTTTTCTTCAACAATTTGATTTATACATAAGCTTTCTTTATTTGTATCTAATAACATATATAGACCTCCTTACTTTTTGTTATTATATATTATTATAAAATCAAAAAAAAATTCCTATAATTAGGAATTTCTTATATAAAATATATATTTTATTATTTTAAATTATTTTTTGGTTCTAGTGGTGGTATCAATGGAGAAAATTCTTTTCCATCAAACACCGCAACCTCTACTGTTCTTGTTAATACATCTGTATATGTGTAAGTTACATTTCTATCTTCATTATCATATTTAACAACAAAAATATTTGGATATGCTTTTTCTATTGTTGCTTCTTTTTCAAAAGGCTTGCTTCTACCCAGAGATCCTTTCACAATTATCTTTTGTCCTAATTTATCCCCTATATTAGCTTTTAGACTCGTAATATCACTTTTACAAATCATCAAATCACCTCTTCTTCTATTGCGAATTATATCATTGGTGCTGAAAATTGTCAAAAATGGTTATTTTTTGCTATGAGGCTAAAAGTATTGAAATTTAGGTATTATTTTTAGTTTTACACAAAATATATTTTTTAGTTTACATTTTTATTACAGTTTTGTTACAATTGCATAATTATCCTTTTTTTACCTTTCACTCCTATTCCTCCTATTCCTTCTCTACCTTCTTTTATTTCATCTACTATTTGCTTCTCTGTTACATATTTATAGTTCTCTGTTGTAGCAACCTTTTCAGCTACAATAAGTGGATCTATAAAATCTATCAAAATTCTTCCTGGTGATGATGCAAAATCTGCTCCAGCTAGCATTATTGCTTCAAAGTAGCTCTGACATGCACCTGCAAAAATTACTAACTTATCACTATTACTCCCCCATTTTCTAGCTTCTTTAACAGTATTTATAAAATGTCTTGAATTTCTATAATTATATATATTATTATAATCTGAACCATTTTTTATCATTGAATCATGACCAGTAACAATTTCTTTTGTGATAGAAAATAAAAAACTATCCTTCTATTTATTTTTGTTGGATAGTTTTTTATTTTTTACTTTTCCTATACAATAAGGTTAAGTTCCTTTTCTTATTATAATTCAATTCTACCTAATAGAAAATCTATTGCACTTATTTGTTTTATTCCATTATAATTGTTTGTATCATAATCTAATGTAATTATATATTTTTTATAATGATTAGATATTGATTCTAATGATTTTAATTCTCTTTGCAAAGTTTGTTCATCTCTAACAGATAATGCTACTTGTATATATATATATTCATCTTCTGTTTCGACTACAAAATCTACTTCTGTTGAATCATTTTTTCCAATATATATTCTATAACCTTTTCTTTTTAATTCTAAAAATATTATGTTCTCCAAAATATGTCCTAAGTCTTTATTATTATTTTTTCCAAGTAAATATGTTCTTAGTCCTAAATCTGATAAATAATATTTTTCTTGTGTTTTCAAAAGTTGTTTTCCTTTTATATCAAATCTATTTACTTTATACAATACATAACTTTCTAACAAACTATTTATATATTCTTCAACAGTATGTACAGAATTTTTTCTACCATTTGATGCTAAAGTATCACTTATCTTTTTAGTTGATACACTAGACCCAATACTATCAAATAAAAATCTACAAATACTTTCAAGCATCATAACATCATTTACTTTTTTTCTATTTATTACATCTTTTACTATTACTGTGTTATAAATACTATCTAAATATTCTATCTTTTCATTAGAATTTTCTAAATTAATAAGATATGGAAAACCTCCATATATACTGTATTCATTATATTTTCTTAATTCATCTGTTTCACCATAATAACTTAAATATTCCTTAAATGATAATGGTAATACATGTATTTGTATATATCTCCCTGTTAAATATGTCGCCAGTTCTCCTGATAACATATATGAATTTGAACCAGTTATATATATATCTAGGTATTCTCTTAATAATAGACTATCTATACATTTTTGAAATTCATTTACATTTTGTATTTCGTCTAAAAAAACATAATTCATACATTTTTTATCTGCTTTTTCTATAATATAATCATGTAACCTTTGAAAATCTAGTAATTCTCTATTACTATTATCCTCAAAATTTATTGATATAATATTTTTTTCAAGTATCCCTCTATCAATTAAATCTTTCTTAAATTCGTTTAAAATAGTTGATTTTCCTGAACGTCTTATTCCTGTAATAACTTTTATAATTTGTTTACCTTTATATGAATTAAGTTTATCCATATATTCTTTACGATATATAATTTTTTCTTTCATATTTACCACCTAAATATACCATAACTCTTTTTGAATTTTTTGTCAAGTTTTTGCTTATATGTACAAAAACTTCTTTTGTTTTTTAAGTATTTGCTTATTTTATTATTTTATACTTTTATTGGATAATTATTTAACATATTTATAATTAATTTTTATATTATCTTTATCCATTATTTCTATCCTATCAATTAAATTCAAAATTATATTTCTATCTATGTTTTCAAAGCTCACAAATTTTTTTATATATTTTATTAATTCTTTTTCTTTTTTATTTTCATAATCCTGTAGTTCTAAATTTAATTTCTCTATTTTTTGTATTAACTCTTCTTGCTCTTTTTTATAATTTTCTGAATATGTAACAAATTTCTTTATATCTATTATTCCATTTACTCTATCTTCATAAGCTGTTTTTAGTATTTTTTTAATTTCATTAATCCTTCTTTTATTGTCTGTAATTCTTTTTTCTATCTTCTTTTTTTCTATATTTATACTGCTTTTATCAATTGAGTTTATCAACTTTTCCTTGTCTATTTTTTCAGTCAAATTTTTTCTTAAATCTTCTACTACAAATTTATTTAAAACACTTTCTCTTATTGCCCTTCTTGTACAATAATCTTTTCCATATCTATTATACATACTGCAAATTGCAACCATATCGTCTTTTAATCCATTTTGTTTCTGAAATGTATATTTATTATGACATATTGGACAATATAACAAACCTGCTAATAAATGTTCTGTATTTTCTTTCCTATGGATGCTATATGCTTTTCTTTTTAAAATATCTTGTGCTAGTTCAAATGTTTTTTTATCAATTATTCCCTCATGAGCATCTTCTTTAATTAAATATTCTGATTTCGGAAGTAGCCTATATTTCTTAACTTTGTAACTTACCATTTCACCTTTATGTTGTATTAAATCTCCTGTATATACTTTATTTGTTAATATGGATTTTATTGTATTGTGTCCCCACAAATTTGCTATTGCTTTACAATGATACTTTGAATTTCTTTGTTTATATATAGATGGGCAGTCTATTTTTCTTTCATTTAATCTATGTGCTATATATGCAAGTCCATTCCCATTTATATATTCATTGAAAATATACTTCACTACCTCTGCTGCTTCTTCATCTACAATTAGTTTAGTAATATCATTTGTATGCTTTTTATATCCATATGGTGCAAATGATCCTATAAATTCTCCTTTTTCTGCTTTTGTTCTTTTTACAGTTCTTACTTTTTTAGAAATATCTTTTGCATACATATCATTTACTACTGCTAAAAATGGTCCAATATCGTTATTATTTGTTTTTGAAAATGTATCTACTCCATCATTTACTGCAATATACCTAATATTTCTTGCCGGAAAATAGTTTTCTGTATAATATCCTACCTGTATATAATCTCTTCCTAAACGTGATAAATCTTTTGTTATTACTAAATCTATTTTTCCTGTATTTACATCATTTATTAATCTTAACCAATCTGGTCTATTAAAATTTGTACCTGTATATCCATCATCTATATATATATCTACTAAAAACCAGTTAGAATGCTTTGAAATATATTCGCTCAAGAAAATTTTTTGATTTTTTATACTTTCTGATTCAGTTTTTGAGTCATCATCTCTTGACAATCTTAGGTACATCCCGCACTTTGTAAGTTTTACTTTCGATTATTCTTGTTTCCATATTGCTTAATCTTCTCCTTCCCATAGTACATCATTATTACTATATCTATACAAGAAACAAGTTATTTAGGATTTTGTGTTTTGAATTCTAACTCTTCTTCATCTTTATTGTAATTCTTTTCTTGTAAATATATTTGAAGTAATATTTCCATTAGTTCTTGCAATGTTTTTCCTTCGTTTGAATAGTTTCTTACTACATTCATGCCCACCTCTTTCTTTTTTAATGTATATGTCAAAACATATAATTTATTACTTCAAAAAATAGATATAAATCACTTCTATCTCTGTTTTACAACCAATCAAAAAGAGTCTAGCACTTTTTTGGCTAAACTCCTTATTTCTTATTTTATTAGTTAATTTTTGTATCACACTTTTCTCACATAAATGTCTAATACACTATTTTTTAATACTGTATTAATAGACTTTTTGCTAACAAATTTTTTATATAAGAAATCTGTAGAAAACTTATTTATATTTTGTCAATATTTTTATCTCTCTTCTTCATCCTCTTTACTTAAATATAAATTTCTTGTAACCTTACTTTTATTTCTAGCATTTATCTCTTTAACTTTTTCTCTTGCCTGTTCCAAAATTTTAGAATCATATGGCCAAATATCTGTACCTTTTGAAAATAAACAATTAACAAATGACATATCTGGATTTTTTTCTTCCCATTGTTTTCTATATACAGCTGTTACAGGAGATAAAGTTAAAAATATAGCTTGATCTAAATATCCATTATCTATCATTTTTTCAATTGCATAAACTGTAGTCATTACTTCCTTTGGAGTTTCTGCTGGTTTTCCAAATGTCTCTGGAAAACCACCTATAAAGAAAGCTTCCTTATTTGTATAAGGCAATAATTTTTTAGCTTGTTTTAATGTTTTATTTATCATTTCTAAGTTATGTGGTTTTTGAATCATTTTTAGCACTCTGTCATTAGCATTCTCACAAGGAAATGCTAAATGTGCCACATTACCATATTCATGAAATTTTTTTAACAATTCAAAATCATTTCTCATCATAGATTCAAATGTTAATCCATTTGAAAAACCTATAGGATATCCTTTCTTTCCTATATAATCTAATATTTCAAAACAAATCTTTCTAGATTCTCTATTTCCTCCAGCAAAATTATTATCCATAAAATCTATATAATCTATTCCATATAATTCTTCATATTTTTCTATCATTTTTTTCACATTATCAAAAGAATATCTTTGTAATTTTTTATCAGCATCACAAAAAGTACAACTGTTTCCACAACCATATGAAGTAAATAATGGAAAATACGAAATTCTATCCTTACTTTTTGCTAAAACCCTTATATCACCAGCATGTGTATTTCCTAAAAAAGAATAAACATCTAATGGTTTATCTCTTCCAGATACATTTATTTTTTCTACTAGTGCATAATCAGGTAAAGCATAATCATTTATATTGTATTCTTTTTCTCCTGAAACATTATATCCATCATCCGTTCTATATGCAATACCTTTAGGAATTTCTTCACTTTCTCCCATTAAATATCTCAATATGTCCCCTACATATACCTGTCCTAATCCTAGTGAAATACAATCAATATTGTCAATTCTATCTCTTTCTATCGCATCTTTTCTTAAAATATTTTCATAGTTTTTATCTATTTCATATCCACCTAAATAAATATTTTTTTCAGGGCATCTTTCTTTTATCAAGTTAATTAAATGCTTTGTATCCTCTCTATCAACTACTGTACAACACGAAATACCTATTACATCAGGATTAAATTCTTCTATTCTTGATATTATTTCTTCATCATCTAGCCCTGTTACCCAAAAATCCTTTCCATCAAATTGTTTTACTTTTGAATTTCTTTCAAAATATTCGTCAACATTATATTCATCAACCTCACAAATTGAAGTATCTAAAAGTTTCACTTCATATCCCTCTTTTTCAGCCTGACTTAATACAGTAATTGCTCCCAATGGCATATGTATTCTTGGAATCGTATTCACAGGGGATATTGATCTTGGAACTACTATCATAAATTTACCTTTCATTTATCATCATCCTTTCTTCTTACTATACAATTTGGATCAACACAATTTGCATTTCCTTTAAAGAATAATCTTGTTGCAGTACATTCATTTTTACATATTCTTTTACAACTTTCGCATACACCAGCGATTGGTATTTTTCTAACTCTTCTAAAATTTTCTCCTTTTTCTTCTCTCCAATATTTTTCTATATCTCCAAATCTATATTTTTCTTTTTCCTTATAATCATTTCCTAGAAATACACAAGGTGATATTTCTAATTTTGAATTGATATGCATAGATCTATTAGCTGCTCCACATATTTTGTTCCTATAAATAAAAGATCTTAAACTATCTGGTTGTTCTATCATCATTCCTTCATCTAATAATACTTTATTCCTATATTCTTTTGAATTTAGAAGCTGAATAACTTTAAAATATTGCTCATAATCTTGATAATTTATTAATAACTTATTTTCTATTGAACTCCCAGATGGTCTACAATATGAAAATTTGACTTTAGTATTATATGTGTCTGAAAAAGCCATAATTTCTTTTATTACATCTTCATTTAAAATTGCTCTTGTTAGAGTTACTCTTAATTTAACATCTACACCTTCATTTTGGAGTATTTCAAGTGCTCTTATTGCTCTTTTAAAATGCCCTTTACCTCTAATACTATCATTTATCTCTTCGTTTCCCTCTATACTAACTGTAGTTTTTACATTGTGTCCTTTCAATTTTTTTGCCATCTTTTCATTCATACTATAACCATTCGTACTCATAGATATATAACACCCAGCCTCTGTAAAAGCATCTAATATTTCATAAAAGTTAGGATGTAATGTTGGCTCTCCCCCTCCAAGTTTTACTTGCATTATTACAAGTTTTTTACATTCTTTTGCTATATCTTTTATATCTTCTATTGATATTTCATTATCATTATTCAAATATTTTGTCAGACAATGTTTGCAATTTAATTGGCATTTATCTGTTATATCAACATATAATTTAAATGGTGCTGAATACCCTCCTTTTACTGGAATTGTATTAACAATTTTATACTTTACCGAATCATCCCTTAGACATTGTCTTATTCCAGCATTTATCTCACCATAATCCTTAACCGTATCCATTTCTCTTGCTAATACTTTAACTTTAATACTTCCTGTTTTTTGATCAAATAATACTAATTTATTTACTTTATTATCGTTAGTTCCATCATAATTATCATTTTCTAACTTTACTATTATCATTTCTACATCCTCTTCCACATACTTATGTTATATATTTTTTCATATATTCTGTTGCATCATAACTACTTAATTCTACTTCATTCTTTGACATCACATAACTTGCCACACTAACATGTTCTCCTATTTGAGCAAAACTTGCCATTGCTCCTGTTGTCATAACTATACCTTCAGGCATAGGTACAACATATGTATCTGCTACTCCTCCTTTTGTAGAGTTATAAACTGAAACAGATTTATATTGTGTCATATCAACTTTTTCCATGACAAATTTAGGCAATTCTGCGCTTCCTTGTAGACAATCCGGGTGAGTTTTTGTTACTTGTAAATTTGTTATAATAGATTTTAAAAATACTTTATATATATCATTTCTTATTCTCTTTGCTTCATTAAAAATCTCTTCTGTTTCTTTTACATTTTTTATTTTATTTCCTAAATATTGTATATCAAGACAAGACTCGGAATTATCTTTGTTTGTAGCAGGATCAAATCCTAAATCAAAAATAGGAATTTTGTCTTCTTTATATTTAGAAAATTGTTCATCATCTAAATACATTTCTGTAATTAAGCATGTTAAATCTCCTACATCTAAAAATTTTGCAACACTTCCTCTTATTTCAACATCACAGTTTTCTTTGCCTTCAATAATAAAAGTTCTTATTCTATTTTTCCAACTTCCTGCTCCAATTTTTGTTATAATTATTTCCTCCCCATTATATATGTCTACTTTTTCCATTATGTTTTTTGGAATAACAATTCCTTCATTAATTTCATTTTCTCCAGCAAATTCTGTTTTTTTAGTGATAATTAAATTATGTATGGCACTGCATTTATATCTATAATAATTCATGTTATCTTTCCTCCTTTTCTATTTGTTTATTTCTTTTTTCTATAATCTTTTTATATAAACTTTTAAAGTATCTTAAAGTTTGTATAATTTCACCATCATCAAGCATTTTTTCGAACTGTTCATTATTTACCCATTTAACTGCTGCAACTTCTGAATTACCGATATCAATTCCATCTATATCGATATTCTTCTCAAATAAGCATACATCATAAAAATCATGATACTGATCTCTTCTTTCTCCACCTATAACTCTTCCATCATTTTCGTTCATTTCTATTCCCAACTCCTCTTTAAGCTCTCTTATTGCACCTTGTATACTTGTTTCTCCAGCTAATATAGAACCTGAAGTTGGCTCCCATTGTCCTGAGAAAGTATCATCTGGTCTTCTTTGTGTTAAAAGTACTTCATTTTTATCATTTAGTATCCATGCATGTATAGCAATATGATATTCTCCTTCTTTAAAAGGGGTTCCTTTCTCGTGTAATTTTCCTGTCTTTCTCTTTTGAGAATCATAGACATCCCACACTTCATTCATTCTATCACTCCTTTCAATTCTATGCAGTTATTTTACCTTTTTTTTCCTTTGTCGTCAATAATTTCACATAATGTTGCAAAAAAATTCTGATTCATTTATGATAATGTCTTAATAAATCATTTGAGAAAATGTCTCAACCAAAAAATATTTATAGATACTTTCAATAAAAAATTATATAATACAAAAGTTATTACATTTTATTGGAGGTACAAATGAGAAAAGTTGAGTTAACAGTGAAAGAAAATTTAAAATTATTTGGATATAAACTCATCCAATCAAAATTACTATAATCTCTATCACTTTTATAATTATATTTTTTATTTATATTATTTGATGGTAAAAATTCCACAACTTTATTTGCACTTTATTCATTACCTATCTGTAATTTTTCCATATCTTTAGAATATATATCTACAACATATATTTTATATGCTTTACCTTTTCCTTGATTTTCTTGTTTTATTAATTTTGC